>NZ_LSSO01000180.1:0-135561 GCF_001645205.1 Brevibacillus sp. SKDU10
TTAAAAAGAGACTAACGGTAATGCGCTTCTTTATTATTGCAGGGATGCTCTTACTTACCATTTCTTATGTTGGGGCAAGCTTTGTTTCGAACGTGTACTTCTTAATAGGAATTCTTGTATTTGGCAGCGTAGGAACCGGCATGATTCTGCCCTGCCTCAATTCTATGATCATTGGATCGGTTACAAAGACAGAGCGTGGTATGATTACGTCTTTGTATAATGGTGTCCGGTTTATAGGAGTAGCGTTGGGGCCTCCGATTTTTACGTGGTTGTTGGGATTTTCGACGAAAGTTATGTTTTACTCGATTGCTTCTGTCACGTTACTATTTGCTATAATTGCATTTTTTACTATAACGCCGCAAAAGGGCAGCAATTCTCAAGGAGCTTCACAGGAAGAAACTGTTAAAAAAGAATCTTCAGCAGGCGGGAATTCAATGGATTCGTCAAGATCAGCAGGTACTAACAGTGACGCCGAATCCTCTGCAAAGGAAAAGAGTCTTTTGGATCAGAAGGCTTTGGACGAGATGACTTTGTTATTAGAAATGCGAGAGGAAACAAAAGAGCAGCAAAAACAGGAGCAATTGAAAAAGGAACTGGGCTTCGACCTAGGAGATTTGTTTGAAAAGCTACTTACCAAAAAAGAAAAAGAGAAAAAGAAATAGATGCTTAGCCTCCAGTTTTGGAGGTTTTTTTGTATTCTACTATTTCTATATAAAAAAATTACTGCTAACAAAAATAAACAAAAGTAAAAACAAGGGTGGTTCTATTGACATTTCAAGTAACGATGATATGATAATTTATAAATTGAATCCGATAATTTTATACAACTTCTTATCAAGAGCGGTGGAGGGACTGGCCCTATGAAACCCGGCAACCTTGATTCATTCAAAAGGTGCTAAATCCAGCAGAAGTATTTCTGAGAGATAAGGAGAATGGCAGATACATAGACATGAAGCCCTTCTTCTTAGAGAGAAGGGCTTTTTTGCATAGATTTTTCACAGACAAACAAATCACAAAGGGCGGTCATAGAGGAAAAAATGTATCCTTGCAAGCATATAACCAAGTATTCCGATATAAAAATAAGGTATTAGAGAAAAGTGGGGGAACGTAGGTATGTATCTGTTAAAAAGAATATGTACCATGCTCATAACGCTATGGATTATTGTGACACTAACCTTTGTCATTATGCATCTTATACCGGGTGATCCATTTGCTACTGATTCGCAAATGCTGCCGGCTGATGTCGTCCAAAATATGCGGGAAAAATATAATCTGGATAAACCAATGGCACAGCAATATTTGTTATATCTAAAGGATTTGGCCCAGTTGGATTTAGGACCTTCCATACAATCAAAATCACGTGATGTAAATACCTTGATTGCTTCTGGATTTCCAGTATCGGCAACACTGGGTCTACAAGCGCTATTTTTAGCTTTATTTCTTGGTATTTCCTTAGGGATTATCGCAGCCCTTCATCATAATAAATGGTTAGATTACGTTTCGATGTTTATTGCGATCATAGGGATTTCTGTCCCAAGCTTCATTCTGGCTCCCCTGCTAATCAAATTAGTTGCGGTTGAGTGGAAGCTTTTGCCGGCTGCCTCATGGGGATCATGGAAGCATTCAATCCTGCCGTCTGTTACATTAGCGGTCGGTCCCACGGCTATTATCGCCCGCTTTGTTCGGGCTAGCATGCTTGAGGTTTTTAGTCAGAATTACATCAAGACGGCAGAGGCAAAAGGCTTACCTACGTTTGCAATCGTGGTAAAGCACGGCATTCGTAACGCCTTGATACCAGTTTTAACCTTTATCGGGCCGTTGTTTGCAGCGCTGATTACGGGGACGTTTGTGGTTGAAAAAATCTTTGCTATTCCAGGTATTGGCAAGTATTTCGTAGATGGCATCTTTAATCGTGATTACCCAGTTGTGATGGGAACAACGGTTTTTTATAGCACGGTCCTGATCTTGTCGTTGTTTTTGATCGATGTGTCATACCGACTGGTGGACCCAAGAATTAAGCTAACGAGCAAGGGGGACTAACAGATGGCGCAATCTTCACTGCATTCTGAACAAGATCATCTTTTTCGACCTGTGGATAAACGAGTTTTTGAGAAGCATCAGATAGACCGTCCTAGCCTAAGCTATGGCAAAGAGATGCTGCGAAAAATCATACAAAACAAGCTGGCGATGCTTGGTTTTAGTTTATTAATCCTTGTGGTCATGCTTTCGCTGATCGGTCCGCATCTAGTAGCCTTCAGTCCAGAAAAGCAAGATTTGATGCTTGGAAATCTCAAGCCTTCCGGTACTCATTGGTTTGGGACAGATGATTTAGGACGAGATATGTGGGCGCGCACCTGGGCAGGTGGACAGATTTCTCTTTTTATCGGCTGTATCGCAGCAACCATCGATTTATTGATTGGCGTAGCTGTCGGTGGAGTCTCGGGTTATATGGCAGGACGCGGTAGGATAGGGGATCGTATTGACAGCATCCTGATGCGTATTGTCGAGGTTTTGTACGGCATTCCTTATTTATTGGTTGTGATTTTATTGATGGTGGTGTTAGAGCCTGGACTGTCCACTATCATTATCGCCCTTTCTGTTACAGGCTGGGTTGGCATGGCTCGTTTGGTACGTGGTCAGGTATTGCAGCTAAAACAGCAAGAGTTTGTACTAGCGGCCGAAAAGCTAGGAACCTCGCACGCCAAAATTATTTGGAAGCATCTGTTGCCAAATGCCTTAGGAATCATCATCGTGAATCTGACTTTTACGATACCTCAGGCTATCTTTGCTGAATCCTTTTTAAGCTTTCTAGGTTTAGGGGTACAAGCACCGAGTGCTAGCTGGGGAACGATGGCCAATGATGGTATAGGCGTGATTTTAAATGGCCAGTGGTGGAGACTGTTTTTCCCGGGCCTATTTATTTCACTAACGATGTTTGCCTTTAATGCTTTCGGAGATGGCTTACAGGATGCACTTGATCCTAAAAGTAAAAAGTAGAAGGGAGGGATAATCATGGGACATTTGTTAGAGATAGATGAGCTGGAAGTTGGGTTTACGACATATGGCGGTGAGGTTAAGGCGGTTCGTGGGATTTCGTTTTATGTGGACAAAGGAGAGGCGGTAGCCATTGTCGGTGAGAGCGGCTGTGGCAAATCAGTTACAGCGCAGGCAATCATGGGAATGGTTAAGGCAGGAAGCGGTGTTAGAACGGAAGGCTCTATTCGCTTTGCTGGACAGGAAATGACAGGTTTGTCTAAAAAGGAATTGCAGGAGATCAGGGGTTCTAAAATAGGAATGGTGTTTCAAGATCCAATGACATCACTAAATCCTACGATGAAAATCGGCAAGCAAATCGCAGAGGGCTTACTAAAGCACCAAGGGCTCTCCCAACAGGCGGCACAGCAAAAAACGATTGATCTGTTGCGGCAAGTGGGCATCCCAGAAGCAGAGAAGCGCTATCATCAGTATCCGCATGAATTCTCGGGAGGAATGCGCCAGCGGGTCGTAATTGCGATTGCGATTGCCTGTAATCCACAGCTATTGATCGCTGATGAGCCAACAACCGCATTGGACGTGACCATTCAAGCACAAATTCTTGACTTGCTGCTTGAATTGCAACAAACAACCAATACTTCGATCATTATGATCACGCATGATTTAGGAGTCGTTGCAGAAGTGGCTCAGCGGGTGGTAGTGATGTATGCTGGCAAAATTGTAGAAACAGGGACAGTCGATGAGTTATTTGAATCCCCGGGACACCCATATACAAAAGGCCTATTAGACTCGGTGCCAAAGCTGGAACAAGCCGGGAAGCATAGATTAGTCCCGATTGATGGAGCACCACCAGATTTATTTGCTCCGCCAAAAGGATGTCCATTCGCTCCTCGCTGTCCATATGCGATGGAAATTTGCCTGGATCATCTCCCTCAGCCGACCACATTTTCAGCTACACATCAGGCGAACTGCTGGCTGCATGACCCAAGGGCTCCACGCCAACAAGAGTTTAGAGTAGCAGGGAGGGAGTAAGAATGGTGCGAAGCCTAGAGATTACAGAAGATAAGGAACAATCTGAAACTATGTTGGAATTACGCAATGTAAAAAAATACTTTTCCTTAGGCTCTGACCAAACAGTGAAATCGGTCGATGATATTACGCTTTCTATTAAAGCAGGCGAAACCTTTGGTCTGGTGGGGGAAAGCGGAAGCGGGAAATCAACGCTGGGACGCACAGCGGTCGGATTGTACCAGCCTACAGATGGACAAATTCACTTTGCAGGGAAAGACATCACAACCTATAGTCGGCAGGAAAAGCGTGAATTCAATCGGAATATGCAAATGATTTTCCAAGACCCTTACTCCTCCTTAAATCCGCGTATGCGAGTAGGTGACATTATCGGAGAGGGGATGGATGCTTATGGCATAGCGAAAGGGGCTAAACGTACAGAGCGTATCTATGAGCTTTTAGAAAAAGTAGGTTTGCGACCAGAACATGCAAAACGGTATCCTCATGAATTTAGCGGAGGACAGAGACAGCGAATCGGGATAGCCCGAGCCTTAGCAGTAGAGCCTACCTTTATTGTGGCAGACGAGCCTATTTCCGCTTTAGATGTCTCGATTCAGGCACAGATTGTTAATTTATTAGAGGATTTACAGCAGGAACGAGGACTAACCTATTTATTCATCGCACATGATTTGGCGATGGTGAAGCATATCAGCGATCGGATCGGTGTCATGTATTTGGGTCAGATGATGGAGGTTGCAGACAGTGAAACATTATTTCAGGAGCCGCTTCATCCATACACACAAGCCTTATTGTCGGCGATCCCAGTATCATCTACAGCAACAAAGGCAAAGAAAGAACGTATCGTGTTAACAGGTGAGCTGCCAAGTCCGTTGCAACCACCAGCTGGATGCCCGTTTTCAACCAGATGTCCCGTTGCAATGCCGATCTGCAGAGAAGCGAAACCAGAGTGGAGGGAGGTGAAGCCGGATCATTGGACGGCTTGCTACTTGCACCATTAAGAAAAGAGAGAGATAACGAGGAGGAACCATCAGTGAAAAAACTTTTATCGCCAGCGTTAGCCATTCTATTATTCCTAGTACCAACTCTGACTGCTTGTGGAAATCAAACAGGTACAGCAGGTGCGCCTGAAGCAGGAGCTAGTGTTAAACAGGAATTGACAGCAAATTTGGCAGGTGAACCATATTCACTTGATCCTGCCATTGCGACAGATACGAAATCCTTTTGGATTATTGATCATCTTTATGAGGGGCTGTATGCCTTTGATAAGGAAGGAAATGTGGTTGAGGGGGCTGCTAAAAAAGTAGAGATTTCTCCAGACGGAAAAACCTATACCTTCACGATTCGTGACGATGCGAAATGGTCTAATGGTGATGCTGTGACAGCCAAGGACTTTGAATACTCCTGGAAGCGTGTCTTACATAAAGAGACGGGGGCTACTAATGCATTTTATCTGTATTACATAAAAGGTGCAGAGGCCTATAATAAAGGGGAAGGTAAGGTAGAAGATGTTAAAGTAAAGGCAACAGATGACAAAACACTGGTAGTGGAGCTGAATGCACCTACTTCCTATTTCCCAAAAGTAATGATGAATAATGTCTACTTCCCTGTAAATCAAAAGGTTGTAGAAGGAAATAAAAATTGGGTAGCGGAAGCAAATACCCTCGTATCTAATGGAGCTTATAAATTATCTAGCTGGGAACATGACAGTCAATTAACGCTAACAAAGAGCGAAACCTACTGGAACAAATCGAATATCAGCATGGATACACTACATTTCAAAATGGTGCCAGATGCAACTACTTATTACCAAATGTACAAGACAGGTGAGCTAGATATCATTGATACGTTGCCAATCGATGCTATCGAACAAGAAAAGAACAATGCGGAATATGTAAGTCTACCTAAATTTGGGACTTATCTGTATACTTTTAATGTAACGCAGGAGCCATTTACAAATGCTAAAATCCGTCGCGCCTTTGCTTTAGCTGTCGATCGTGATCAATTGACGAAGAATGTGACTAAGGCAGGTGAAACACCAGCATTCGCTTATGTGCCGCAGGGTGTTAAAACGGCTGGTTCTGATTTCCGTAAAGAAAAGCCAACTTATTTCACGTTTGATCCAACTGAAGCGAAGAAGCTATTGGCTGAAGGGATGAAGGAAGAGGGCTGGAGTAAACTACCTGCGGTCACATTGAAGTACAATAATGCACAAAACCATAAAAAGGTAGCCGAAGCTCTGCAACAAATGTTTACAAATAATCTTGGCGTCGATGTGAAGCTGGAAAACCAAGAGTGGAAAACCTATATTGATACCTACAAACAAAGTAACTTCCAGATGGCTCGCATGGGCTGGATTGGTTCTTTCCTTGATCCGGTTGCAATGCTTGATTACTATCTAGGCGAGAGTCCGAATAACCAAGCGAAGTGGGTCAATTCACAATTTGACGAGTTAATGGAAAAAGCCAAAGTAGAGCAAGATGAAGCAAAGCGTAATCAATACCTACATGAGGCTGAAGATATTTTCATGCAAGACTTGCCTGTGCTTCCAGTCTTCTTCTATTCACAGAACTATTTAAATACCAAAACCTTGAAGGACGTCACATACAGTGTTTATAAGAATCCAGACTTGCGTTGGGCTAAAAAAGTAGCAGAGTAGCAAGTAGGGCTAACTATTAGAGTAAATGCTTTTAGACGCATACCTGACACCCTAGGTCTGCTCCTGCCTCAAGAGGAGCAGACCCTCTTTTTTCATACAACACACATGCTTACAAGCAATGAAACAATATAATAGCAAACTTGGTTCAGCCAATGCCAGCAAGATAAATGATTCACCAGTGAAGGAGATTGCTATGGATACAATTATGGATACGCTGTTTCTAACAGGCTTACTCCTAGTGCTGGGAGGAGCGATTATTTATGTATGGATAAGCAATTTTTTTGCCACGTTTATGAAGGGATTCTATCTATTAGGTAGCACTCTGTTTAAAAAGTCAAAGGCACTTCAGCAAATTGACGAACAGATGTCTGAGGATACAAATCTGCAAGAATGGAAACGAAAACGAGCAAGGCAACTGATGGCGCTCCTGTTAGTGGCAGGGATGCTTTTGATCATCCTATCTCTGATTTGGGCTGGCATCCAGTTGTCATGACACCATATAGGTAATAAATAGAGCAAAATACGTAACGAAAAGGGGAGGATACATATGTCAGAAGCAGTAACAATCATTACAAATGCTACAATCATCCTAGGCAATGGGCATAAAATTGATTCAGGCAGTATTTTATTGGCAGAAGGAAAAATTAAGGCGGTGGGTAAAACAGAAGAGATTGCAGAGCAAATCAATCAGCTAAAAAATCAATACAAGGAGTCCGTTACAATCCATGCAGAAGGAAAGTATGTTACACCGGGACTCATCGATGTACATACCCATCTTGGCGTTCATGAGGAGGGTATCGGAAGAGAAGGGCATGATTATAATGAGACGAGCTCACCGGTGACGCCTTATGTAAGAGCATTAGATGGAATTAACCCTTTTGAGCGAGGTTTTCTTGAGGCTCGAAAAGCAGGTGTAACAACTGTTCAATCCATGCCGGGCAGCGCTAATGTGATCGGTGGCGAGATGGTTGTCCTAAAGACGGCAGGGACGATTGTCGATCACATGATTGTTCGCGAGCCCTCCGGAATGAAAGCAGCTTTTGGTGAAAATCCCAAGCGTGTCTTTGGCGCTAAGGACAAGGCACCTATTACACGGATGGGAACTGCTGCATTGTTTCGCCAGGAATTTATAAAGGCGCAAGAATATTTGGAATCTAAAGAAAAAGGAGGGTCCGTAAAACGTGATTTAGGCCTAGAAAATCTGGTAAAGGTGTTGAAGCGAGAGATTCCCTTACGTGCCCATGCTCATCGTGCTGATGATATTGTAACAGCACTTCGCTTAGCAGAGGAATTTAAGATTGAAATCACAATCGAGCATTGCACAGAGGGACATAAAATCGCGGATTTCTTATTAGAGAAAGGGGTCAGTGTTTCCGTGGGGCCTACTCTTTCCTCACGCTCCAAAATTGAGCTAGCAGATAAAGGCTTCCATACCCATCTTGCCTTGGCAAAAGCAGGTGTACCTTTTAGCATTACCACAGATCATCCTGTAGTAGGTATCGAATACTTAGTGAACAGTGTAGCGCACGCTGTAAGCGATGGTTTGGATGAAGCGTTAGCATGGCAAGCTATTACACTGCAAGCTGCCAAGCATCTAGGGGTAGAAGAACGTGTTGGTTCTTTGGAGGTTGGAAAGGATGCTGATGTGGTTATCTGGAGCGGACATCCGTTTCATATACAAAATAAAGTAGAAAAGACATTTATCAATGGTGAACTGGTGTATGAGCGTGTAGAAAACTAAGCAAAATGAAGCAGGTGGATTATGATGAGAGTAGATCAGACACAGGCCGTCCAGATGGGGACGGATCTCACTGAGTCAGAGCTGGAAAATAGAATCATTACCTACGTGGAACAAAACAAGCAGCAATTTATTTCTGTTAGTCATGCGATTCATGAGCATCCAGAGATCGGCAATGAGGAAGTGTATGCACAAGGGGTATTAACAGCATTATTGGAAGAGGCGGGCTTTCAGATTGAAAAAGGGGTGGCTGGTCATCCTACAGCGTTTCTTGCACGTAAAAAGGTAGGGGAGAAAACAGGACCTACGATAGGATATTTAGCTGAATATGATGCCCTGCCAGGTCTAGGCCATGCGTGTGGACATAATATTATTGGTACAACAAGTGTGCTTGCAGCTATTGCGTTGGGTGAAACCCTCCAAGAGACTGGTGGAGAGGTGGTAGTGCTAGGAACGCCGGCGGAGGAGGGCGGTCCAAACGGCAGTGCAAAAGGCAGCTTTGTTAAACATGATTTGCTGAAAGGAATCGACGCATGTATGATGGTGCACCCATTTAGCCACAATTGTATTACGGGGACAACCCTTGCTGTCATTCCTCTTGATTTCGAATTTATTGGCAAGGCGGCTCATGCAGCGGCTGCACCAGAAGAAGGGATCAACGCACTAGATGCTGTTATTCATTTGTTCAATGGGATCAATGCTCTTCGTCAGCATGTAACCGCTGATGTCCGTATTCATGGAATTATTACCCATGGGGGAGACGCACCTAATATTGTACCTGAATATGCTAAGGCAAGATTCTATATTCGTGCGGCAACGCGTCACAGATGCCTGAAAGTGACGGAAAGAATCAAGGAGATTGCCCAAGGAGCGGCATGTATGACGGGTGCGACTGTCAATATTATTGCTTTTCAAAATGAAGTGGATGATATGGTGCTTAATCGAACGTTTGATGGAGTGTTTCAAGCGCAAATGGAACGTTTTGGTTATTTGGTAGATACGCGTCATCAGGCGGGACTTGGCTCTACCGATGCAGGAAACATCAGCTACGTGGTCCCAACCATTCATCCCTATATTAAAATCGGCTCCGAAGAGTTGGTTTGTCATACAGATGCGTTTCGTGAAGCAGCCAAATCCCCAGAGGGTGACGCGGCACTGATTGTGGGCGCTAAGGTATTGGCTTTGACAGGTTTTACCTTAATGACGAACGAGGCTGTGCTGACAGAGATTAAACAAGAATTCTTTCAACGAAAACAGGAGCTAGCTCTACAGTCGTAAGCGACTGGGGGCAGCTCCAGCTTTTTTATATGCAACGTTCTTTTGTCAAGCGGTGCTAAAAGTGGAAGAGCATAGAGTATATTTATAAAATTTCGTACTGTTTTTTAGAAAGCTGGATGATAAGATGAAGGGAAGAAAAGGAGGCTGTATATTCACACTACATTTGTGGCCTTTATCTATAGCCTTATAGAAACTAGAAACGAGCTAATGTAAGGTCAATTCGCTATCCCAGCTCGAACAAGGCTGTTAAGATTTGATTCTGTTAAAATTCATGCCAATTTAGGTGAAAATTGCGCAAAAATAAATTTCCTCAAAAAATACTAAGAAATGTAATCCTGTTGTGAAGGGGATATGTTATAATTTTCCTACTACAATAGCTTCCTATCTCAAAAGTGGTCGGCTCACCCCTAGAAAAGATATGCCAGAGGGGGGTGAGAACATGGAGGTTTATCAAGCGCTGTCCCTGATGTTTATGTTTGGGATGTTCCTGCTAGCTTTGTTAACCTACCTGAAAAAGAAATGACCTCATGCTGTGCACAAAGCACAGGAGGTCATTTCTTGTCTATAGCAGATGAGCTGATTCACCGAAGAGAATCAACTATTGTAGTAGGCTGTGAGTGCGGCAACACTCACGGCTTTTTCTATATTACCATATGCAAGTAACTACATTTTAACACAAAAGGGACAAGGTGACTAAGCCTGTCCTGAAAAGACGTTACGCTTAGATTATTTAATATAGCCTAAGTCACGTAAATGAGCGATGGTCAGTGGATAGACATCGTCTTTTACAAAAGCGCTATATCGCTCATCTGAACGCAACTCCTCGGCTGTTGGAATTTTATCACTGATAAATGCCCCGCCAACCGATCCTTCTATAATAGTAGCGACCTGTCGTTCCGCCTCTGCTATATAAATATCTTTCACAATCGAATCTCCGACCGTATACTGACCGATTTTTTTGATGGCGGATAAGTGATAGCCTGTCTCTTCGTACGTCTCTCGAATGGCAGCAGCAATGCTTGATTCGCCAGGCTCTACTTTGCCTCCAGGAAGCTCATATCCTCGTTTGGTATGAATCGTGAATAAAAGCTTGCCTTGATAAAAAGGAAAGACAAGGACGTGCTTAGCCTGCTCCTCCCGAAATTCCGCCGGGTCAAAGCTTAACGTCATGGGTACGCCTGTCGTATCGTAAAAAGTGTCCATGTTAGGCCTCCTTGGCATGTAAAGCAATGTGTTTTGCGGTTTTCATAGCCTGACCGATGGCAAGTGAAAGACTAGCATAATCGCTTCCATTTGTAATGTCTCCAATGGCATATATCCATTCATGAGCAGTGCGCAGATGCTCATCAACCGTTAGAAATCCGCTCATTTTATCCACTAATTCTGCCACCGGGCTACTATTAGCAGCGATACCAACACGAGGTAAAATCCAGTCAACCTGCAAGCGGTGTATCTTTTGGTTGTGCGTTTGTAAATCAACCGAGCATCTATTGCCCTCCGATTGTGCCGCTTTTACCTTTGTTCCCATCCAAATGGTCACGTTAGGCAGTGAAGTGGCTTTTTGTACCCATTCTTGTCGGCCGCGAAATTGAGATTTACGGACGGCAAGCCAAATATGATGCGCGTAGGCCGACAGATTACAAACACTTTCTAAGGCACGATCTCCACCGCCAATCACCAGAATATCCTTTTGATCTAATAAATGAGCTCCCGAGGATGTAGAAAACTCTGGACCTAACACATGGGCCGAAACCTCTGCAAGCTGTGGCAAGTGAACAGGACTCACCCCTGTGGCAACAACTACATAATCCGCCTGATACGAGGTTTGATCTGTATGTATAATTTTGGTTTGATAATCAATGCTACGTAGGCATTCTTGATAGCGAATAGGGATTTGCAACACTTGCACACTTTCGCGTAAGTCTGTCAGCAATTCCTCTCCATTTGCATATAGTTTGGGGGGGAGGTCCCAAATGCGATTATGAATATAGTGAATTTGACCGCCAAGCGTATCGCTTTGTTCTATTACGAGGCAAGAAAGCCCAAGCCGTTTGCACCAAATCGCAGTGGAAATACCCGCCATCCCAGCGCCGACGATCAGCACTTGAACATGTTTCAATTTCATTTCCCCCGCTTCTTGCTAAGATGGTTGCTTCTCTTCATTATAACAAATATCACTGCACTGGGGGATACATTAAGCAACCATGCCCCTAAAACCACAATGGATTCCTCCTACAATGAGATTGTCTAAGCGGGCAAAACACGGTAAACTAGAAAACAGTTTTTTTACTAGATCAGAAGAATAAAGCTATTGATAAAAGGGAGCCGTTTACATGAAAGTCATTATTGCTGAAAAACCTGATCAGGCCTCAAAGCTCTCCAGCCCATTTGCACATAAAAAACAACAAGGATATATTGAAATCGCTCCGCATCGTTTATTCCCACAGGGAGCATTGGTGACTTGGGCTGTCGGACATATTTGCGAATTAGTTCCACCAGAAGAATACAACCCTACTTGGAAAAAGTGGAGCATGGAGACACTGCCCATGATACCGGAACGTTTTCGCTATCAGGTAATGAGATCAAAGGCCAAGCAGTTTACGATCATTAAACAACTGCTAAAACGCTCAGATGTCACAGAAATCATTCATGCGGGTGACGCAGGGCGTGAGGGTGAACTTATTATCCGCACGGCTATCGAGCTTGCTGGTGTAAAAAAACCAATGAAAAGACTATGGATTTCCTCCTTGACGGACCGTGCAATTGTGGAGGGATTTGAGCACTTACTAGACGAAACACACACTCGTAATCTGTATTATGAGGCGTACAGTCGCTCCTGTGCAGACTGGCTCATTGGTATGAATGCTTCTCGGATTTATACGATTCTCTTTAAGCAAAAGGGCGTTTCGGATGTATTTTCTGCAGGACGTGTACAGACCCCTACTCTAGCGCTCGTTGTCAAAAGGGAAAAGGAGATTGCTAATTTCAAATCAGAGCCATTCTGGGAAGTGATTGCTTCCTTTACCATAGAAGGAAAGAAATATGAGGGGATTTGGCAAAAGGACGGAGAATCCCGCTTGTTTGACGAGCAAATGGCTGCACGCATAGCTCAATTCTGTGAGAAAAAGCCTGCTAGTGTGCAGGAGGTTAAGAAGGAACGCAAGGAATTTTTACCACCCTTCCTATTTAATCTCTCATCCTTACAGGCAACCGCTAATAAGATTTTTAAGTTTTCGCCTAAAAAAACGTTGGATATAGCCCAACAATTATATTTGAAGGGATTTTTATCTTATCCGCGTTCTGATTCCAGCTTTGTTACACCAGGAGAAGCTAAGAGTTTTCCAGAAATTTTGTCCAAGCTGGCTAAAAAGAAGGAATTTCAATCATTCTTTCCTACGCCAATTCATTCAGTAGCAAATAACAAACGCTATGTAAATGAAAAGAAGGTAACGGACCACTACGCTATTATTCCTACAGAGCAGGTGCCACATTTGGACAAGCTCTCTGCTGACGAACGCCATATCTATGATTTGGTGGCACGCCGTCTGATCGCTGCTCATTATGAGCCGGCGATTTTTGACTATACTACGATTACTACCTTGGTGGATGGGCGAGCAACCTTTATCAGTAAGGGAAAATGTCAGGTACAAGCAGGCTGGCGAACCGTGTTATTTCAAGGTCAGGAAGAGGACGACAAGGATAAAGAGGAAGAAAAGCTACTGCCGCCTGTTGAAAAAAATGAAACAGGGAAGGTAAGCCGTGTAAAAGTCAAAGCGGGCAAAACCCAACCGCCGAAACGCTATACAGAGGGTCAATTAATTACGCTAATGAAGACCGCAGGTAAGCATTTAGAGAATAGCGAGTGGGAAAAGGTCTTGTCTAAAACCGAGGGACTCGGTACAGAGGCTACACGAGCGGGTATTATTACAATGTTAAAGGATCGCAAGTACATCGAGGTGAAGAAAAACCAAGTATTTGCCCTAGAGAAGGGGAGCTTATTAATTAATGCCATTGGAGATAAGATTCTTGCTTCTCCAGAGATGACGGCTCGCTGGGAACAACGGTTGGCAGAAATTGGGCAGGGGCAGGCTTCGGCGCAGGAATTTATGGAGCAAGTCAAAAAATTAGCGCACAAAATTGTTCAGGATGCTACCGAGCAATCTGCTACATGGGACTTTTCCGGCACGGATATCGAGGCAATGCCTAAGCAAGCCTCTAAGTTTACGGTAGGGAAAAAGATAGCGGTTTGTGCTGGATGTAGGGGCTCGATTGTAGATAAAGGGAATTTCTATGGCTGTGATCAGTATAACAAGACGGGGTGTAAAATCACTTTACCGAAAAAATTACTTGGCAAATCCTTGTCTGCCACCAATGTGAAAAAACTGATGGAGCAAGGAAAAAGCGGATTAATAAAAGGCTTTAAAAAAGGTGACAAGACGTTTGATGCCTATTTGAAATGGGATTTAGAGAAAGCGCAATTTCAATTCGAGTTTGAAGCAAAAACAGCTTCTTCGGGTGCTAAGGAGTATAAAAAACCAAGCGCAAGAGCACCGAAAGGGAAAAAAATTACAGAAGCGCTATATTCTACTGAGTAGAAAAGAATAAAAGAAGGCAAAGTAACAAACAAGAAAGAAAGGGGGTGTGATGATGAAGCAAGCAAGACCGATTTCCGTTAACGATCGAATAACATCAATTGATACCGTTAGAGGCATTGCGATCCTGGGTATCTTTCTGGTGAACTTCCCGGCTATGCTAGGAATCCAACCGCTTGACACGAGAGGGTATACCCAAGGGGCTGATGCCATGTTTCGCTTTGGCTATGACTTATTTATCCAAACAAAATTCTACTCCTTATTTGCCTTTTTATTTGGATTGGGGTTTTATCTATTTATGAGTAGAGCAGAAGCGAAAGGGTATAGGATGAGGGCCCTTTTTTCGATGCGTCTAGCTGTGCTGTTTCTTCTGGGATGCCTGCATTTTCTGCTTTTGTGGTACGGTGATATTTTACATATGTATGCATTAGTGGGCTTTTTACTTTTATTTTTTTATCGTCAGAAGGCATCAGCATTGTTTGTTTGGAGCATTTTTTTAATGGCTCTGTTTATGTTGTTTATCTGGTTTGCTTTTTCCGGGGATATTGATTTAGATCAAAAAGTGCTATTGGAAGCTCCTTGGTTTAATGGACTAGAGGATTATGCACAAAAAGTAAGTCAACGCTATGAAATGCTAAGTGGCATCCAGATTCTCAATGTAATTATCTATATTCCTGAATTACTAGGACTTTTTTTGTTGGGATTGTGTGCAGGGAAGATCAACTTTTTTCAACGTGTGCATGAATGGAAACGTGGATTGCGCATCACTCAGATTGTCAGTCTAGTAGTAACGATTCTATTGTTTATTCCGATGTTTCGTTATTATTTCAGCCATGAAGTCTATGTGTCTGAAGAAATTCAAAAGTACATTCAATTGACAGGAAAAACGTTGTTCGTCTTTTATCTCGTATCTATTGTTCTGCTTCTGGAAAACAAACGTTTTCGAGCAAAAATGCAAGGCTTCACATATGTGGGGCGTATGGCATTAACCAATTACTTATTGCAGACATTGGTAACAGTCCTATTGTTTTCCCTGTTTATTCCTAATACGGCAGGAATTCCGCTATGGATTGGATTTATATTTTGTATTACGATCTATCTATTACAGATCATGTTTAGTAAATGGTGGTTATCTCAGTATGCCTTTGGACCAATGGAATGGCTGTGGAGATGTGCAACCTATATGCAAAAGCAGCCACTACGGCTGAAGCAACAAAGCCGTGATCGATCATAGAAAGGCTAAAAATCTAGTTGAAATCTAATGGTTTATCATCTATAATGACATTATCTTTTTTAATAAAATAATAAATCCTCATCATATCTGGTGAGGTAGAGGTTGCGGTATTTAAGAGTATGCTGGACGAGACCCAGAGATGTTGTAGACTCCATCAGAAAGGAAAGACCGCCGAAGCTTGTACAAAGACTCTGTGATGTACAGGCTGGGGCTGTTTCCGAAAGGGACAGAACTGTCACGTTTATTTGCCGAATAAGCGTGTTGTGCTATCTTCATGGAAGGTATGATGCGGGTTACGTATAAATCCGTCGACAGATTCTAAAATGACGGATTTTTTATATTCCCACTCCTTCCTTGCACGTATCTTTGAAAAGATAAGGAGTGTTTTTTTATGTCACAAGCAACAACTGGGAATGAAAGTGTAACAAACATATCGGCAACTAGGGATGGGGGACAGCCTCAAGAATTGAAGCGCGGTCTAAAGGCTCGACACCTGACGATGATCGCTCTTGGCGGTTCTATTGGTACGGGGTTATTCCTAGCAAGTGGGGGAGCTATCTCTCAAGCAGGCCCTGGCGGTGCGATTGTAGCATATGTAGCAATTGGTATTATGGTATATTTCTTAATGACCAGCTTGGGTGAAATGGCAGCTTATATGCCGGAGTCAGGGTCTTTTAGTACCTATGCAACAAAGTTTGTAGATCCTGCTCTTGGCTTTGCATTAGGATGGAACTATTGGTATAACTGGGCTATTACGATTGCAGCCGAGTTATCTGCCGCTACGCTTTTAATGAAATTTTGGTTCCCGAACAGTTCATCTTTGTTATGGAGCGGCTTGTTTTTAGCCTTTATGTTTGGATTAAACTATCTATCTGTCAAAGGATATGGGGAGTCAGAGTTCTGGTTCTCGATGATTAAAGTAGCAACTGTTATTATTTTCTTGGTAGTTGGTATCTTAATGATTTTTGGCATCATGGGCGGAGAGGCTGTAGGTTTTACGAACTTTACCATTGGCGATGCTCCATTCCATGGCGGCTTTATGGCAGCCCTTGGCGTATTTATGATTGCTGGGTTTAGCTTTCAGGGTACAGAATTAATCGGGGTAGCGGCAGGAGAGAGCGACGATCCGCGTAAAAATATCCCGAAAGCCATCAAGCAGGTGTTTTGGCGCATTCTGTTGTTCTATGTTTTTGCCATTTTAGTTATTGGTTTGCTGGTACCCTACACCAGTCCGAATCTGGTAGGTGGAGATATAGAAGCGATTGCTCTAAGCCCGTTTACAATGGTATTTGAAAAAGCAGGCTTGGCATTTTCTGCCTCTGTGATGAACGCTGTTATTTTATCGGCTGTATTATCTGCGGGTAACTCTGGTATGTATGCTTCTACACGGATGCTGTGGGCGATGGCGAAGGATGGGAAAGCACCTAAATTTTTTACAAAACTAAACCGCCGCGGTATTCCGATTTACTGCTTGTTAATGACAGCATCAGTTGGGATGGTTGCTTTCTTCGCTTCTCTTTTTGGCGACGGGGTTGTGTATGCATGGTTGCTTAATGCTTCTGGTATGTCTGGCTTTATTGCTTGGTTGGGCATTGCAATTAGTCACTATCGCTTCCGTCGAGCGTTTGTGGCGCAAGGGCATAGCTTGAGTGAATTGCCTTTTAAAGCAAGATGGTTCCCATTCGGTCCGCTATTTGCTTTTATACTGTGCATCGTTGTTATTATGGGACAGAATTACGAGGCATTTATTGGAGATAAAATTGATTGGTACTCTATGATGGTGTCCTATATCGGCATTCCGATCTTCCTTGCTTTATGGTTGGGATACAAATGGGTCAAGAAAACAAAGGTTGTGAAATTGCACGATTGTGATTTTAGCAGTGCACATGTAAGAGACTAGCCTGTAGTCCTTTTATATTGCTCATAATAATCAATACAGGAAAAACCACTTTTCAAGCTGGAAGAAATTCTGGGGCTTGTGAGTGGTTTTTTTCTATGCTTCTTAAATGTTTCCAATCCACGTAAGCTTCTTGTCCATCGATTTTTCTTTTAAAAAAATTTAGTAAATATAAAAATTTTGTCGAACTAGCATTCTCTATGCCGAACGTTTTAGCTGGTATCGACAAAAGAAGAAAAGTTATGCGTTCAGCGTTCGACATGATTTGAAGGCAAGCTCTTTTATACTTAAAAGCAATGAGTTAAGCAGAAAGGAGCACAACCTTCATGATTACAAGAATCCTACAAATGCGAGCACAATCCCTATCACTGCAAGAAATCGCTACAAGGTGCGAGATGACCATTGGCCAAGTGAGATACCAACTTCATAAATTTGGACTGAAGTCGCAGGCTTACAAGGAGAGCAGCCAAAGCGTAGCAGAGGAGTCCTTCATTAATTTGTTCATGGGAAAGGTTGTTAGCCCACCTTTTTATCCTGCTGTCTATCCATTGGAAACGGACAGAGGGGAGAGCTATACTACTCAGGAGAAAGACTTTTTAGCTGAACAAACCCAAGGACAAGCTATCTTAGAGGAGAAGCGAGTCCCTTCTATAGCTGTTATTCCAACGGCACCAGACACTGTGTATATCCATTGGTCTATTTCTGAATATCGCCTGCATATGATTGCGGGGTACCTAAAGGAAGAGTGGGCGAAAATTACACAAGGAATTCGTCTTTATGAGGTGGAGGAAGGCATATCCTCTAATAGGGAGGTGGGGTATAAAGACGTGTATATGAACGAAGAAGCAGAAGCCTGCTACGTTGAACATTTGCAAACAGGGAAACAGTACGTAGCAGAGTTTGGTCTTTATGCTTCTGGGCAATTTTGTCCTATCATGCGGTCTGAGAAAGTGAGATTGACAGCTTACCGGTACGCCGTTTGGTAAAAATTAGGGATGACACTCCTTGAAGCGTCTAGTGAAGAAATAAGGATTTTCATGATAGATATGTAAAGCGGCCAATGTGTCGCTTTTTTATTTGTTTCTGTTCCCAAACCTTCTATCCTACTATTTCCCTTCATACAGTAAAAATGGAGTATTTGACGTGACTACCTTGTCTAGCATGGAGGGAATCAAATGAAAAAACAGATTGTTTTTGGAACAGACGGCTGGAGAGCTGTGATGGCCGATCAGTTTACGATGGAAAATGTACGGACCGTGGCAAAAGCAATTGCCTGTTATACAGAGGAGAATGGGTGGATCGATCGGGGAATCATCGTGGGATATGATACTCGTTTTATGGGACGAATGTTTGCGCAAGAGGTTGTACGTGTGTTAACTGCTCAGGGCATACTTTCGTTCTTGGTAAGTGAGCCGACCCCCACCCCTGTCGTTGCCTTTGGCGTAAAGCATTTTGGGGTAAGCGGCGCGGTGATGCTAACAGCTAGTCACAATCCCGCAGAATACAATGGAATCAAATATATTCCCGAATATGCAGGGCCAGCTTCTCCTGAGATTACCCAGCGCTTAGAGGTGTTGATTCAAGAGATTGTAGCAAGGAATGAACAGATAGAGACCCGCTGCATTGAGGAGGCTAAAAATTGTAAGCTATATCAGCCCATTCACTTAAAGCCTCACTATGAGGCACATATTCGCAGACTTATTCGCATGGATGCATTACAGCAAGCAAACTTAACCGTTGTCGTAGATGCCATGCATGGAGCAGGGAGCGGATATATGAGCGCTCTATTGCAGGAGGCCGGCGTTGCGGTGAAAAGCATCCGCGAAGAAAGAGATCCGTTATTTGGCGGAGGCCTACCAGAGCCCAATGAACATCATTTAGCGGAATTGTCTCGTCAAGTGTTGGTCGAGCATGCGGATTTAGGAGTAGCCAATGATGGAGATGCAGATCGGTTTGGAATCGTGGATCGACAAGGGAGGTATTTACCTCCAAATGAAGTGCTTACGCTACTTACCTACCATATGGTCAAAAACCGAAACGGTCAGGGCAAAGTCATTCGTACAGTAGCCACCACTCATCAGCTAGACCGGATTTGTGAATATTATGGATTGGATATAATCGAGACCCCTGTCGGATTTAAATATATTGGGGCGCAGATGCTCAAGGGTGATGTGCTTATTGGGGGCGAGGAGAGCGGGGGAGCCAGCATTCTGGGACATATTCCTGAAAAGGATGGAATTTTAATAAATTTATTAATTGCAGAAATGTGTGCGGTCGAGGGAAAGAGTTTAGACGAAATTAAAGCGGATATCCACCGCCAATTTGGACGCATGTATAGTATCCGATTAGATATTCGCTTGAAAGAAAAGGAAGCTTTTTTACGCCGTTTTAAAGAGAAGCCGCCACATGCGATCGCTGGATATGCTGTTGAATCGATTCATACACCGGATGGGTTTAAACTGTTACTAGAAGGTGGACATTGGGTATTGATACGCCCATCCGGCACGGAGCCCTTGCTACGGATTTATTGTGAGGCAACTGGATCAGAAGAGTTAGAAAGGCTGAAAGAGGCAGTAAGGGATTGGTTTGAGTAAACAAGCAAAAGCTTTACCCCCAATAAGAAAACGCTGAATGGAGAGAAACCGGCTTCTCGTGAGTTGGTTTTTTTCTCATGTCAGTTAAAAGTATGCAGGTCAAATCAATTGCATGGCGAAAAGTTCTTTCTAGAAAAAATTACACTATTAAAGGAACAATGTTTCTCACATCTTTCTTTGTTACAATAAAAAGAAAGATGCGATGACGAAGAGAGGGTACCGATGAAATTGGAGCAGGAGCTTTTAGAACGTTTTTTAGAAGAAGTAGTATTGGACTCACCTTCTCCCTATGACCCTGTGCAAGTCCTTTATGCTCCTCATCCATGGGAGATTGTTGGAACTGGTAATTATGCAGGTGTATTCTGTCATCCGGATTACCCTGACGTTGTTGTTAAACTGTACGCCCCAGGAAAACCGGGAATCGAAGAAGAGAGTGAGGTATATCGTCGTCTGGGCGAATCAAAATATTTTCCGATTTGTTATGAGAAGGGAGAAAATTATCTGGTAATAAAGCGGATGCGAGGAATCTCATTGTTTGATTGTGTCCGCTATGGAATCCCGATCCCTGAAAATGTAATTAAAGAAGTAGACGAGGCATTGGATGAAGCGAGAGAGAAGGGCTTATATCCTCAAGATGTGCATGGTAAAAATGTTCTTATGTATCAAGGACATGCCTATATCATTGACGTGAGCGACTATATCCATCCGGGAGAAGATCGCAAATGGAAGGATATTAGAAGCGCATACTATCGGATTTATTACCCTTATATTAAAGATCGTCGCATCAAGATTCCGTTGTGGGCGCTTGATCTGGTGCGTAAAGGGTATCGCTTTTATCGGAAGCTAAAGGGATTGACCTCCTTGAAACATAAAGAGAGACATAAAAAGAGCTCTATCTAATAAACAAGCAGGAAGTTATTGAAAAAAATTGCCCAACTGATTTTGCCTGTGGTACAATTTGCGGTGTTACTCTACGCCATTTCTGTAAGGAGGCTGTTATGTATTTATACTACATAATTGCGCTCGCGGTTATTGCCTTGGATCAATGGACCAAGCATCTCGTGGTGAAGTATATGGAATACGGGGAGTCCATTCCTTTGATTGAAAATGTGTTCCACCTTACTTCTCACCGTAATATGGGTGCTGCGTTTGGCATGCTCCAGAACCGTCGCGTGTTCTTTATTATTATTACTACTTTAGTTGTAATTGGGATTATCTATACTCTTTACAAACAAGGAAAAAGCAATCCGCGTATGTCCTTTGCCTTATCGCTTGTATTAGGCGGAGCCATCGGTAACTTTATTGATCGAGTTTCAACGGGACAGGTAGTGGACTTTTTACACGCTGTTATTATCAACTTCCCAATCTTTAATGTAGCCGATATGGCTATTACGTTTGGTGTAGCCGTGATGCTGATTGATATTTTTATGGAATCTCGCAAGCCATCACATTCTTCCAGCAAGTAAGAGCATACTACCATTAGAATGAATATATTTA
Source organism: Brevibacillus sp. SKDU10 (assembly GCF_001645205.1). Taxonomy (NCBI): domain Bacteria; kingdom Bacillati; phylum Bacillota; class Bacilli; order Caryophanales; family Paenibacillaceae; genus Brevibacillus; species Brevibacillus sp. SKDU10. The sequence goes on from NZ_LSSO01000180.1 coordinate 21,510, forward strand.
GGAGCTTATAGATGACAGAGCAAACTTTCGAACGTTATGATTGGACAGTGGAAAAAGAAGAAGCAGGAGAACGCATTGATAAATTTTTGACTATGCAAGAAGGAGAATGGTCTCGTTCTCAAGTGCAAGCATGGGTAAAAGAAGGACGAGTTACGGTCAATGATGCTCCGATTAAAAATAATTACAAGGTAGCAATGGATGACGAGATCAGCTTGCGTGTGCCACCTCCAAAAGAGTTGAAGATCGAAGCGCAAGCGATGGATTTAGACATCGTCTATGAAGATTCCGATGTCGTGGTTGTAAACAAGCCACGTGGCCTAGTCGTGCATCCAGCGTTAGGCCATTATACAGGAACATTAGTCAACGGTCTCATGTATCATTGTAAGGATTTATCAGGTATCAATGGTGTGATGCGCCCAGGTATCGTTCATCGTATTGATAAAGACACGTCTGGTTTATTAATGATTGCCAAAAACGATAAGGCTCATGCGAGTCTAGCTGCTCAATTAAAGGAACATACCGTTAATCGTAAATATGTGGCTTTGGTTCACGGAGAAATTCCACATGAGATGGGGACAATTGATGCCCCAATCGGACGCGATCCCAAAAATCGTCAACAGATGGCGGTTGTCTTTGGCAATAGTAAGCCTGCTGTCACTCACTTTGTCGTATTAGAGCGGATGAAGGATTTTACCCTTGTGGAATTAAAGCTTGAGACAGGACGCACCCATCAGATTCGTGTTCACATGAAATATATTGGCTACCCGCTAGCAGGTGATCCCAAATATGGCCCACGAAAAACACTGGATATTAATGGGCAAGCCTTACATGCGAAGACACTAGGATTCATTCATCCGAGTACAGGTGAATACATGGAATTCGAGGCTGAGCTCCCACAGGAACTGCAAGCAGAAATTCAGTTCATACGTGAGCAAAAAAGTTAAACGTGTTGACAGATATAAAAAGGTATGACATAATCATTCGTAACAAAAGGTAACCTTTAAATCCAGTCCCGTGAGGCTGGCAAGGGCGACGGTGAATAACGCAGATATAGTTGGGATGGTTATGCCCTTCTTTATGTGCGCACGAAGCTTCTTGTCAGTGAGACAAGAAGCTTTTTTTGTGTCAGACCACCAGGAACAACACAAGCTAGCAGATAGTAGTCTCCCGAGTCTTGTAAAGGTCATCTACTTCTGCTGAAAGGAGCAACTCCAATGAACGAAAAAAGCATTATGATGGATGAAGCAGCGATTAGACGGGCCTTAACTCGCATTGCTCATGAAATTATTGAACGCAACAAAGGCGTAGAGGACTGTGTGATCATCGGCATTAAAACTCGCGGAATTTATTTGGCAGAACGCTTAGCCAAACGAATCGAGCAAATTGAGAATGTGAAGCTTCCCTTTGGTGAATTAGACATTACTTTATACCGAGACGATTTGACACACAGGTCTTCAGACGCTGTTGTTCATGGAGCAAAACTGCCTGAGATTACAGGGAAAAAGGTCATCTTGGTGGATGATGTGCTGTATACAGGACGTACGGTCCGAGCTGCTCTGGATGCCTTAGTGGATCAGGGACGCTCGAAGATGATCCAGCTCGCTGTATTAGTGGATCGTGGCCATCGCGAGTTACCTATTCGACCTGATTATGTGGGTAAAAACCTCCCAACGTCCCGTTCTGAAATTATTGCTGTACAATTGCAGGAAGTAGATGGAACGGATAAGGTTTCACTGATGCAAAAAGAAGAATGAATCGACAACTATATATCGCCTCTTTAAGGCTAATCCCGTGAGGTTAGCAAGGGGACTCGATCTAACGCTGGAGGTATGCGTACCTCTGTGCTTGGACCTGCCTCTTTGTGTACTCACGAAGAGGTTTTTTTGTGCAAAAAATTAAGAAAGCAGGGGAGAAAATGAGCAAACAAGATTTTGTAGACGTACATGAAACACCAGCTTTGACTCGTTTATTACCACTTAGTATTCAACACTTATTCGCCATGTTTGGCTCCACAGTACTAGTTCCAATCTTAACAGGTTTAGATATATCTGCCGCACTGATTGCCAGTGGATTAGGCACCCTGATTTTCATGCTGATTACGAAGGGAAAAATTCCTAACTATCTAGGTTCTTCCTTCGCTTTCATCGGCCCCATCATTACCGTGACAGCAACATACGGGCAAGGAGTTGCCTTACTGGGCTGCTTCCTATCGGGACTGGTTTATGTCCTAGTAGCAGCCATGGTACGAAAATTCGGGGTAGGCTGGCTGGATCGCTTACTCCCACCCGTTGTGATAGCTTCCATCATCGTGGTTATCGGTTTGAGCTTAGCAGGTGTAGCTGTAGATATGGCTACTAAAGTAACGGTAGAAGGAAAATCAGTAATCTCGCTTACTTCAATTGAAATCTCCTTAGTTACATTGCTGGTAACCATTATCGCTGCGGTTATGCTGCGCGGCTTCTTGTCACTGATTCCGATCCTGCTTGGAATCATTGGCGGGTACGGCTATACAGCTCTGCGACATGCGGATTTGATTGACTGGGCTTCCATTACAAAGGCTCCACTTTTTATCAGCCTGCCAGAAATGTTTTCGCAACACTTGCATGTTGGCCTGCTGACAACTGCCATGACGGATAAAGGAGCATGGTTATCAGCTCTGATTATTGCACCGATCGCGTTTGTCTCCTTAACCGAACATCTAGGCCATTTATTGGTAACAAGTAAAATTATGAATCGTGACTTAATGAAGGAGCCTGGCTTGCATCGAAGCTTGCTAGGTGATGGTGTAGCTACTGCGGTTGCCGCCTTTATCGGTGGACCACCTAGTACGACTTATGGTGAGAACATGGGTGTTCTAGCAATCACAAGAGTTTATAGTCGAGCAGTTATTGCCCTAGCCGCAGTATTCGCGATCTTATTCTCCTTCTGTGGAAAAATCAGCGCGTTTCTCATGACCATCCCAACGCCGGTACTAGGTGGCGTCTCCATCGTACTGTTCGGGATTATCGCATCCCAAGGCTTTAGGATGTATGTTGAAAATAAAGTCGATTTTGCGAATAAACGCAACATGATTATCGCTGCTTCCATACTTGTAACGGGAATCGGCGGGTACAAAATTAGCTTCGAGGGAGTTACCTTCTGGCAAAGCTTCTTAACGAACCTAACGATTGATAATGTAGCATTCTCAACCTTCATAGGAATTTTTCTACATGCGATCTTGCCTGGAAAGGAATCTGCGATGGGCGAGGCGCACAAGGATCAGGTAGAGTCAGCAGCATAAGCATTATGACAAACCATGCGGGCAAAGGAGTGGGGATAATGAAGAATCTGCTGGGAATCAAACACCTTGGTAAAGATGAGATCGAAGCAATCTTGCGAGAGGCCGAATATTTTGCAGCAAGGCCAAATGAACAGATTGACCTCTTACAGGGACGATTTGTAGCAAACTTATTTTTCGAAGCAAGTACACGTACCCGCTTTTCCTTTGAAGTAGCGGAAAAACGTTTGGGAGCTCATGTACTGAATTTTAGCGATAGCAGCTCTTCTACTACCAAAGGTGAGACGATTTATGATACTTTGCGAACGCTTGAATCAATGGGAGTAGAAACGGCCGTTATTCGCACCGGACAAAATGGATTATTTCATGAGCTTGCGAACGAACCAAATTTAAACCTGCACCTTGTAAATGCAGGGGAAGGCACGATGGAGCATCCAACGCAATGCTTGCTGGATTTGCTTACAATGAAGCAGCATCATGGGGGCATTCAAGGGTTACAGGTAGCTATAATTGGCGATTTGCGCCATAGCAGAGTGCTCGGCTCGCATTTAGATGCATTGCCGAAGCTCGGGGCCAAACTTATGATTACAGGACCAGATCAGTTGATGCGGGATCAGACAGCCTTGCCAGAAGATGTACGAGTGGTAGGGATGGAGGAAGCAATAGCAACGGCGGATGTGGTGATGATGCTGCGAGTGCAGCTAGAACGTCATACCGGCCATCTCTTTTCTTCTAAAGAAACGTATCATCAGGCTTATGGATTAACTAGAGAACGCGCAGCCATGATGAAACCAAATGCCATCATTATGCATCCGGCTCCTTTTAACAGAGGGGTGGAGATTGATGGACAACTGGTGGAGGGCGAGCAATCAGTTATCTTCCCGCAAGTTACAAATGGAGTAGCTGTTCGAATGGCTGTAATCGCGAAATTGATGACAGGAGGAATAAGCACATGGGAATCATCCTTAAAAATGGCAAACTGCTAAACGAACAAGGTGAACTTTCGATCAAGGATCTGTTAATCGTAGAAAATCGCATTGCTAAGATCGAGAGCAACATTGAGGCGGAAGCAGATCATGAAGTGGTGGATTTGAACGGACACTTCGTAGCCCCAGGTCTAGTAGATGTACATGTGCATTTCCGCGAACCAGGATTTGAAGCGAAAGAAACCATCGAAACAGGCGCTCATGCGGCAGTGGCAGGCGGTTACACTACGGTAGCCTGCATGCCGAATACACGCCCAGTGATCGATCGTGTAGAAACAGTAGAATTCGTTCTTCATAAAGCAAAACAAGCTAACCTGGCACGGGTTTTACCCTACACTGCTATTACCGTTCGTCAGCTTGGGGTGGAGCACACAGACTTTGCGGCTCTACAGCAATCTGGAGCCTTTGCACTAACTGATGATGGGGTAGGAGTGCAATCCACGAAAATGATGGTAGAAGCAATGCAAAAGGCGAAAGCGTTAGGAATGACTGTAGTTGCCCACTGTGAAGATAACGACTTGTTGCCTCCCGGTGCGGCATTGCATGATGGAGTGACAGCAGCTAAGCATGGGCTGCCAGGCATCCCGTCTGCTTCAGAAGCTGTGCATGTCGGCCGAGATATTCTACTAGCAGAAGCAACGGGGGTTCATTATCATGTATGCCATATCAGCGCAAAAGAATCCGTGCGACTTGTACGCGACGGGAAACGTGCAGGTATCAACGTTACCACGGAGGTAACTCCGCATCACCTATTGTTATGTGACGAGGATATCCCAGACAGCCTAGATCCTAATTGGAAAATGAATCCACCGCTTCGCTCTCGTGAGGATCGTGATGCATTAATCGCCGGATTAAAGGAAGGAAGCATTGATATCATTGCTACCGATCATGCACCGCATACCTCGGAAGAAAAAGCAAAGGGATTAAAGCGGGCTCCATTTGGAATAGTCGGACTAGAAACGGCATTCCCACTCCTTTATACGCATCTTGTAGAAAAAGGAGTACTCACCCTTGCCGAGCTGGTAGACAAAATGGCTACAAAACCAGCGGAACTGTTTGGGCTACCCTATGGAAAATTAGAAGTAGGAGCAATTGCTGACTTGGCAGTATTTGATCTTACGACTGAGAAAAGCATTAATCCCGATCATTTTAAAAGTAAAGGAAAAAATACACCATTTGCGGGTTGGGTATGTAAGGGATGGACTGTACTCACTATGGTAGATGGAAAAATTGTATACAACAATTAGGGATAAGGGGGATAACGGCATGAAAGCGCGTTTGATATTAGAAGACGGAACGATTTGTGTAGGAAAAGCGATGGGGTCCACCAATGAAAGCATTGGTGAGGTGGTATTTAACACAGGATTAACAGGCTATCAAGAGGTATTATCCGATCCCTCTTATTGTGGACAGATCGTCGTCATGACGTATCCCTTGATTGGTAACTACGGGATTAATCGCGATGATTTCGAGGCGGTTCGTCCGTTTATCCATGGCTTTGTTGTACGAGAGCATTGCGATATGCCAAGCAATTGGCGCTCGACACAAACCCTGCACGAGCTCTTACAGGCATATGAGATTCCGGGCATTTCCGGCGTAGATACAAGAATGTTAACACGTAAAATACGTCATTTTGGAACCCTGAGAGGATTGATTACAACCAGTGAGCGTCCAGCCGAGGAATTGCTTGCTCAGTTGAAAAGTACGGATGTCATGACCAATCAGGTTGCTCAGGTATCAACAAAAAGTATTTACTCCAGTCCAGGTAACGGTGATCGCGTCGTCTTAGTAGACTTTGGCTGCAAGCATGGCATTATGCGGGAATTATCCAAGCGGGGATGCGACATTGTAGTGGTTCCGCATAACATCACCGCAGATGAAATTCGCCGACTACAACCAGATGGCATCTTGCTGTCTAACGGCCCAGGTGACCCTAAGGATGTACCGCAAGCTATCCAGATGGTGAAAGAAATTCTCGGAGAATACCCATTATTCGGAATATGTTTAGGTCACCAGTTGTTTGCTCTGGCAAGCGGAGCTGATACGGAGAAATTGAAGTTTGGTCACCGTGGCGGGAATCATCCCGTAAAAGAATTGCTAACTGGACGTACATATATCACGTCCCAAAACCACGGCTATGCTGTAAACGAAGCTTCCATCATTGAGACAGAATTAGAAGTGACCCATCTTGCTCTAAATGACGGGACGATTGAAGGATTACGCAATGCGAAAAAGCAAGCATTCTCTGTTCAATACCATCCAGAAGCAGCACCTGGACCGTATGATTCAGGCTATTTATTCGACCAATTCCTAGACATGATGAAACAATCCAAGGAGGAGAAATGGTATGCCAAAAATAGATAATCTGAAAAAAATTCTGGTGATTGGCTCTGGTCCTATCGTGATTGGACAGGCGGCAGAGTTTGACTATGCAGGAACGCAGGCTTGCGAAGCATTAAAAGAAGAGGGGATGGAGGTGGTTCTAATCAACTCCAACCCAGCTACGATCATGACAGATACGAATATGGCTGACAAAGTATACATTGAACCAATTACTCCTGAGTTCGTAGCCCGAGTCATTCGTCAGGAAAAACCAGATGGATTGCTACCAACCTTGGGTGGACAAACAGGATTGAATATGGCAGTAGCTTTAGCAGATATGGGTGTATTGGAAGAAGAGAATGTTAAGCTGCTCGGAACAAATCTGAGCTCGATTAAACAAGCAGAGGATCGCGATTTGTTCCGCTCTCTCATGCAGGAGTTAAACGAACCAGTACCAGATTCTGCAATTGTAAGCTCGGTAGAAGAGGCGCTTGATTTCGCTAATGAGATTGGCTATCCAATCATTGTTCGCCCGGCTTACACGCTCGGCGGAACCGGTGGGGGTATCTGTGAGGACCAAGCCTCATTAATTGAAATTGTCACAAGCGGACTAAAATATTCCCCGATTACGCAATGCTTAGTGGAAAGAAGTATTGCAGGAATGAAAGAAGTAGAGTATGAAGTAATGCGTGATGCTAACGACAACTGTATCGTGGTCTGCAACATGGAAAATATTGACCCAGTTGGTGTACACACAGGTGACTCAGTCGTTGTCGCTCCGAGTCAGACGCTATCTGATCGTGAATATCAAATGCTGCGTTCCTCTGCATTAAATATCATCCGCGCTTTAAAAATTGAAGGTGGATGCAATGTTCAGTACGCGCTTGATCCCGTTAGCTTCCAATATTATGTCATCGAGGTAAATCCTCGCGTCAGCCGTTCCTCAGCCTTAGCGTCCAAGGCCACAGGGTATCCGATTGCTAAGATGGCGGCAAAAATCGCTATTGGCTATACATTAGATGAGCTGAAGAATCCGGTGACTGGTCAAACCTACGCTTGTTTTGAACCAACCTTAGACTATGTGGTTAGCAAAATTCCTCGCTGGCCTTTCGATAAATTTCAATCCGCAAATCGCCGTCTTGGTACACAAATGAAAGCAACGGGCGAGGTAATGGCAATTGGACGTAGCTTTGAAGAATCCATGATGAAAGCGATCCGCTCCTTAGAGATTGGAAGCTACCATTTAGAACTGCCAGAGGCGAGAGAGCTTACTGATGAGGAATTGGAGCAACGTTTGGTAATCGCAGATGATGAACGCCTGTTCTTACTAGCAGAAGCAATGCGACGTGGCTATCACATCTCTCGGATTCATCAATTAACGAAGATCGACCTCTTCTTCCTACAAAAATTCTGGAATATTGTCGCTTATGAAACAACATTAGCCGAATCTGGATTGACACAGGAAGCTTTACATGAAGCAAAACGCCTTGGCTTTACCGATCGAAAAATCGCAGAATGTACAGGACAAAAGGAAGAAGAGATTTATAACCTACGTACGCAATGGGGAATGAAGCCTGTATATAAAATGGTAGATACGTGCGCTGCCGAATTCGAAGCGCAAACACCGTACTATTACTCGACCTACGAGCAAGAAAACGAATTTATTGATACAGGGAAAAAACGTGTCATCGTGCTAGGCGCGGGTCCGATCCGCATTGGCCAAGGAATTGAATTTGACTACTCAACAGTCCATGCGGTCTGGGCTTTGAAGGAGGCTGGGTACGAAGCCATTATTGTCAACAATAACCCTGAAACGGTATCAACAGATTTTAATACCTCTGATCGTCTCTACTTTGAACCGCTGTATATAGAGGATGTTATGCACATCATCGAGCAAGAGCAGCCAGAAGGTGTCATTGTCCAGTTTGGAGGACAAACAGCGATCAATCTTGCTGATAAGCTTACTAGTCGCGGTGTCAAAATTCTAGGAACCAGCTTAGAAAGTATTGATGCAGCTGAGAACCGTGAGAAGTTTGAGGCCCTGCTGCGAAAGCTGGATATCGCTCAACCGCCGGGCAAAACGGTGACCTCTGTAGAGGAAGCTGTGGTCGCTGCTGACTTATTAGGCTTCCCTGTGCTGGTTCGCCCTTCCTATGTCTTGGGAGGACGGGCGATGAAAATTGTTTATAACGAAGAAGAGCTAATCTCTTATATGAAAAAAGCAGTGAAAGTAAATCCAGAGCATCCCGTACTGATTGATCGCTATATGCTAGGGATTGAAGCAGAAGTGGATGCGATTTGTGATGGAGAGAATGTGCTGATTCCAGGTATCATGGAGCACATCGAGCGTGCAGGGGTTCACTCAGGCGACTCTATCGCAGTATATCCGCCGCAATCCTTATCAGAGACAGTGAAAGCAGAGATCATCGACATGACTACGAAGCTAGCACGCGCTCTCTGCATCAAGGGCTTACTCAATATCCAATTTGTCATCTATAAAGGCAAGCCTTACGTCATCGAGGTAAACCCGCGCAGCTCCCGTACCGTTCCATTCCTGTCTAAGGTAACCGGAATTCCGATGGCGAACATTGCGACGAAGGCAATTCTCGGCTACAGCATTCTCGATCAAGGGTTTGCTACAGGCTATCATCCTGAGGAAAAGATGGTTTCTGTAAAGGTTCCTGTCTTCTCCTTCACAAAACTACGCCGTGTGGACATCACTTTAGGCCCTGAAATGAAATCCACCGGGGAGGTAATGGGGCGTGAGACCACCCTAGCTAAAGCTCTTTACAAGGGACTGCTAGCGGCTGGCATGAATATTCCAACCAAAGGAACACTTTTGGTAACGGTAGCTGACAAGGATAAGGAGGAAGCGTTGTCGATCACGAAGCGTTTCCAACAGCTTGGTTTCCATCTACTAGCCACGGATGGAACTGCTGATTATCTAGAGCAGGCAGGCTTGTCTGTCCGTCGTGTACAAAAGCTATCCGAAGGCACACCGAACCTACTGGATGAAATCCGTACAGGTCAAGTAAACCTTGTGCTTAACACCTTAACGAAAGGTAAAACACCACAGCGTGATGGATTCCGCATTCGTCGTGAGGCCGTAGAGAACGGAGCAGTCTGCCTGACATCTCTAGACACAGCGAGCGCCATCCTGCACGTATTAGAGACAATCACATTCTCTACAGAGGCAATGCCCAAGCAACAGATGGGAAAAGTACTGGTAACACAGTAAAAAAGTAGAGTTGACTTAGACCGGGGGCGTGTTCATCAGGAGCACTCCCCTCCTATATGTGGACAATGAGGGAAAACAACGGAGAGGAGCGTTCACACATGGAATTATCCTTACTACAAGATCATTCGTTAGATAAAATCGATGAACGGATTATTCTAGCGCTGGATTTTCAAACAAAAGACGAGGTAGTAAACTGTCTTGCTAGCCTAGAAAATCAAGTGCGCTACGTGAAAGTTGGCTTGGAGCTGTTTTATGCAGAAGGATCAGCAATTGTATCGCTGTTAAAGGAACAGGGATTGAAAGTGTTTGTTGATTTGAAAATCCATGATATTCCCAATACAGCTAAAGGCTCAATGAAAAGCTTAGCTAAGCATGGCGCCGATATGGTGAATGTGCATGTAGCTGGTGGATTAGCTATGATGGAAGCGGCACGAGAAGGCTTAGAGCAAGGTATTTCTGCCGGCAGTGCATCTCCATTACTGATCGGTGTAACCATGCTGACGAGTAGCAGTCAGCAGATGATGAATGAGCAGATTCTCATTCCTGGTAGATTGGAAGAGACGGTTGCTCATTATGCATCCTTGGCTAGCCAAGCTGGGCTGGACGGTGTTGTTGCTTCTCCCTTGGAAGTACCAATCATTAAACAAGTCACTCGAACAAATTTTTTGACCGTAACACCAGGCATTCGTACTGTTGGTTCCGCCTTTGGAGACCAAACTCGCGTAACCACGCCAGTCAAAGCATTTGAGTTAGGTACAGATTATATCGTAATCGGTAGGTCCATTACGCAGACCGAAGAACCTGCTAAAGCATGGGCTGACATGATGAAAAGCATACGGGAGGGAAAATAGATGAGTACAACGATTGCAAAACAAGTGGCACAGCATCTCTTACAAATTGGAGCTGTACATCTTCGTCCTGACGAACCATTTACCTGGACATCTGGCATTGCTTCACCTATATATTGCGATAATCGTATCACGATGACGTATCCAGAGGTTCGTAGCTTTTTAGCAGATGCTTTTGTTCAGATCATTCGTGAACGGTTTCCTGAAGTAGAAGTCATTGCTGGAACAGCGACGGCAGGAATTCCTCATGCAGCCTGGATTGCTGATCGTCTGGGATTGCCAATGATCTATGTTCGCGATAAGGCAAAAGGTCATGGCCGCCAAAACCAAATTGAGGGGCGTATTGCTGCCGGTCAGAAGGTGATCGTTATTGAAGATTTAATTTCCACAGGGGGTAGCTCCATCAAGGCAGCAAGGGCTGTTGAGCTGGAAGGGGCTGAAATACTAGGAATAGTTGCTATTTTTAGCTACCAATTTAACGATGCAGAACGTGCCTTTGCAGAAGCGAACTATCCATTGTACACGTTATCCAACTACACGGCACTCTTAGAGCAAGCAAAAGATAATGGAACAATCAATGCCCAACAAGAAAAAGTTTTATCCCAGTGGAAGGAAAAGCCGCACACATTTTATCAGGAGCAGGCTTTAAAACAAGAATAAAATGTGGCTGGATGAGGACGACTTTAACCTAAATAAAAAAACTGACCCCAATTGAAGCGTGGGGTCAGCAAGCGTCCTAACGAACGGGCTATTCAGGTTGATTACAAAGCAGGCTTATGCCCAAATGAGCGGTGTGATGGAAAATCCACTCATCTCAATAAATACTTTGCACGTGATGAGCTAAGTTTTTTCGCATTTTTATCATCAATCTTTGCTTCAATAAATTCTATCCCTGCTTTTTCTAATCGAATTCGATTTGAATTAAAATGCTGGAAATCAACTAATACAGGCAGCTTGCTTTTTTTCATTTCATGAAGCTGTATGTTTACTTGAACATTGAAGAAGGATTGAGCAATAGCTTGAGTAGCCCCTACTAGCATCAAGTTTATGGAAAGCGTACAAATTAAAAGCCAACTTCCGTACTTCGCTAATTGTTTTTCGGATTCGAAGCCTACCATTGCAATGAGTATGGGGACAAACCACAATTGCGGAACATATCGAGCCCACCAGCTTTCTGGATTGATAAATACGGTCAAGAGAATGATCCCGCTTAGTAAAAATACAGGCTTCGCTAATTGTCTACTGTGAAGAAAGAGAGCAAGTGAGACAACACAGGTTACTAACACAGCTCCTCCAAACAAAGGCCCAAATCCCGCTAAACGAGCATCAGCCCCAACAAAAGCTTGAAATTCCTCAAATGCTATAGTAAACGGCCATTTCATTGTGCTTTCATTTGGTCTTGTAATATTTTCCGACTTCGCAAATAAAGATACAAAGAACTTTTCAAATGGATTTTTTCCCTTGAAGTCGGCTGGACTGTTAGCTGTCATAATATCGACAGCATGTTCACCAGCTAACGGATAAAATGGATGTCCCTTCGCTAAGAAATTGGTAACGTAAGGATTGTAACCAACGATTGTTACTGCTACGAGACCGCACGCTACAAGCGAAAGCAAAAGCTTTTTCCAATGTCTATGCTTATCGTACAGGAAAAATAGAACGAGCAATCCGCAGCATAAAAGAACGGCGTATACAAGGGCGGTAAATTTAATAGCCGTTAGCAGGGTGATGGCCGAGCATAGCCCTACGACAATCCATGCGTTAAATCGCTTAAATAAGAGATAGCCCAAGGAACAAATGATAAGTACAAGCGATGCCAATTGACCATCAATATAAAAGGTGACAAGCTGTGCTATAACGACTGGATTGCAGGCCAAGAGTAGGGAGAAGAAGAAGGCTCGCCTTTTTTTCTCTGGATAGGCATCAAGCATTGCCGCTAAACAAAGAAAAAATGAAGCAAACAAAAGAATAAAGTTAAACATCTTACTGCCTTCTATGTTATCCGTCAATTTGTACATGACGGCATCAAGTATCCACGGGCCTTTTGTGTAATGATTAATCCAAAGATAAAAGGGAGTTCGTAGGCTCTCCTCGCTTGGATTATCGATCTTTTGGGTATCTGTGATGTTAAGCAAAGGTTGGTCATGAACAGGATTCCAGCCATTCTTTAATAAAATGATCGCTTCTTGATGGTACGTTTGCCCGTCCCATGATAGATCATATGTATCGGTACTAACATACCAGCTTATTCCAAAAACCAATCCCAATCCCATTAATAAAGACAAAAACATGGTTGCCCTGCGTGTGGTAAAAAATGTATATGTCATAGCCAGAAGGCAGACGGCACTTGCACATACAGCCACCCAGAAGCTAGCTGTTGAGATGGACACACCAAGTAAAAATAAAATCGATGCAGAAAGTACGATTCCGATTAAGAATAGGAGTAAGACAATTCCTATCACAAGAGAGACGTTCGGTGTTCGGCTTTTCATATGTTTTCTAGTTCCCCCCCAAGCTGAGTAGTCCTGTAACGATTGGTGACAGCAGATACAATAGCAGTCCTACTAGCACACCTAGAACAATACCGCCGAGGATTTCCCATTTTGTATGTCCCATGCTTTCACGCAGGATTTCTTTTTCTTCAGCAGTAGCATGCTCTTTTACCAATAAGTTAATAGCAGTAGCATGCTTGCCGACAGCTCTTCGCAATCCGGCCGCATCAATAATAATGATAAAGGTAACAGCCACCCCTAGACCAAAAATAGGGGTGGCAAAGCCTTCGTGAAGACCAATTAAGCTGATCGTGGTTACCATTACGGTTGTGTGTGTACTCGGAAAGCCGCCATTTCCGATTTTATTTCTTGCTTCTTTCCCATATCGTAAATAATTAATCATAAATTTAATCGTACCGGATACTAACCAGCCGATAAATGGTGCTAGAGCGTATAGCATAAACATTTCCTCCGAATCGATACTAAGAACGTGAAATTACAATGACGCCAATAACAATAATAGCTAGACCAAGCAAGCGGACACCTGAGAGGGGCTCCTGAAAAATCCACATAGAAAACAGGGCTACTAGAACATAGCCCAATGCCGCCATAGGATAAGCATAGGAGAGCTGCACCTTTTCAATGGCTGCAATCCAAACAAACGCAGAAATTCCATAAAGGCCAAGCCCCACCATAATTGGAATATTGGTTAGATATTGCAGTATTTTCATCAAAAACACATCGCTTTTTCCTGAGAGACCAGAGGCTCCCATTTTCATAGCGACCTGCCCGCATGCACTAAGAATGACTGAAATAAGGATAAGAACTTGCGATGGCATAAATGTTTACACAACCTTTTATCTCGTTTATTCAAAAATAAGGATAATACTAGCTACTGCAATCACATATAGTAGAACCGTAATCAGAATCGGTTTGTCCTCTACCAGCACTTTTTCAGGGGTTCCTCCTTTGTTGCCCATCATAATCAAGTAAAGATAGCGGAAAATACCAAAGATCACAAACGGGATTGTCCACATAAGCTGAATGGTTCGTCCTGAAGTGAAGGTGAACAAGGAGTAGCTGATAATCGTTGCAGAGGTTACAATCGTGTTTAATTGATTTAATAGCTCTATCGAATAATTTTCCAATACTTTTCGGTGACTTCCTTTTTCCTCTTGAAGCAAATAGAGCTCATGGCGACGTTTACTAATCGCTAAGAATAGGGAAAGCAACATTGTACACAGCAAAAACCACGGAGTAAATGGAGTGCCGATCATTAGGCTGCCACCGATTGCTCTGAGTACAAAACCAGCAGAAATAATCATAACATCCAGAATAACCACATGCTTTAATGTAAAGGAATAGGCAACATTGATCAAAAAATAAAATAATAAAACACTGCCAAACCCCAAATCGAAGTGAAAAGCAGAAAACAAGGAAGCTATCAGCAGCCCACATCCGAATGCTAGTCCCAGAAAGGGATTTAATGCTCCTGAAGCCATAGGACGATATCGTTTTTCGGGATGATTGCGATCGTTTTTGATATCAGCAAAATCATTTATGATATAGACACAGCCTGAAACCATGCAAAATAGGAAAAAGGCGATCAGTGATTTGCCAAGCAGGTGAATACTGACTTTATGTAAAGAAAATAAGAGGGCAGCAAACACAAGCAAATTTTTTGTCCATTGATGAGGACGCAACTGGAGAAGGAGTAAAAGGAAAATATTTTGTTTTGAAGCTATTCTTTCTTTTAGTTTAATTGAATTAGATAACACGTATAAATCCCCTGTCTTCTAGTAATATACCTCTTATAATTGACGAAAATTGTCAAAAGTCGGTTACATGATTTGGAATTCGCAATCGTCAGAGTAAGAGTAAATGTGCAAGTGTTTCTTATCGTGCGTGTTGTAGATATTTTCTGTTTATGTGGATTTTTACAAAAGCTTACTTTCCGATTTTTCTAGGTCATAGACGAAAAGGCCAAGCAGTTGTGTCTGTTGCGATTCAAAAAGATAAGTGGGACGTAGAGGTCGATTTTCATTTTAAGTCCAAACGATGAGTAGCCGTACATCTCTCTATTAAACCACATTCTGGATCAAAAACCACGCATAATGAAGATAAAAAACGCATTTTTTTACCTGAAATTACATCAATAAATAAAATAAAAAAGCGAGCTGCCAAGCAGGAGAATTATGCTTTGGATAGCTCGCTTTGTGTAATTTCTAAATTGGAAAGCATGGGTTATTTAATCAGTCTTTTATACATATAGAGCATGGCAACTCGCCACGGGAGAATCATGCCGTAAGCAAGGACAAAGAATAAACCTGCTGTCTGCATCGGAGTAAATGTATCACCGACCCAGATTTTAATCCCGAGTCGAATTACTAGCAGAACAAACAAAATCACGATAAACGCATTGGAACGACGCAAAAAGACATGATTCCCTACTTGTTCAAAGCGGGAAGACAAAATGAGCGGAATAGAGAACAAACACCCAATAAAGAAAGCGATAAAATCATAGCTGATAGGTGTTGGTACGCCTGGATAATGAAACATAGCAAACCCTGTAGACATAGCTACGGGTGGGATAATGATCTTACGTGTAGATATAGGTTTTTTTGCTGAACGCAACCGAACAAGAATGACAGTGGTCGCCATGAATAGACCAATCAGTATGCTAACGACTGTAGGGGAGATGCCAAGAATTGTATTCATCGTTTCGTACGGCTCCCTTCTCGATTCACCCTAAATATTTACCTTTTGACTTATGTCTATACTACAAAAAAAGAAGAGGTGGTGTAAATACACCCCCCCTTCCTACGATCTGGAAATACACCAAAATATAAGATTAGATATGGTTAAGCCATTTTAACAGGTGGTGCTTCTGTAACCTGTCTGACATCCAGAGCATGCCGCTTTCCATAGTAATAGGACAGAGCACCGACAACAAGGGAAGCAAAGCCCATTATGAAAAGGTATGCGTGAATGCCCATGAGATCAAGGCACAATCCTGTACCAGCCAACGCTAGTAGGAACCAAGCCCGATCCAGCATGGTTTTAAAGGAGAAGAAGCGGCCACGTGATTCAGCAGGCAATTGCTTTTGAAACAGGGTGGCAGTAAGAGGCACAACCGTCCCAAAACAGAACCCGAATAGCGTATAAGATAAAAGCAATGGAACCAAGCCATGCGACAGAGCCATCCCGATTTGAGACAGAGCCAGCAAAAACAGAAAAAGAGTTGATGACATGACTAGATTGGTTTTTCCAAAAAAGCGTTTGACCAATATGCCTGCAATGAGTGCTGTGAGTCCTTCAGTCGTATAAATCCAGCCCATCAGCCCTGGTACTGCAAGCATTTCACTGAAATTGATAACTAATAGATTGGAACCACCTACAAAATACGAGACAACCAATGCATTTGTAAGACCCAGACTTAATGTTCGATCTGATTTAAGCAGGGAAAAAACTTCTCGAAAAGGCATTTTAATAACCCTTCCGGCCGTTTTTAATGAGTTGATTACAGGGATATGAACAGGAAGAATAAAAAGAATAAGAACAAAATAGCAAGCTAGTGTAATGCTATAAAGCGTCCAGAGCTGCATAAAACCAATTAGGATTCCACCGATCGCCGTTCCACCAATTCTTGCAAGTGTGGAAGCATTTACATAAAATCCGTTGGCACGAAGTAATTCTTCTGAGGGCACGATTAACGGAATAGATGCTTGAGCGGCTGGTTGATAAAAAGTGGCGGCCAACTGGATAAAGATCGATGAAGCGATCATCCAGCCTACAGAATCGTACTGAATCGCAAATAGCATACAAATGGGAGCTAAACATCGTATCAAAGTCGCATAAAACAACACGTTCTTTTTAGAAAATCGATCAATCCATTCTCCTGCTTTAGGAGAAAAGAACAGACTGACAAAAAGCCCTACCATCAATAATAACCCCTTTAAAAAATCCGAATCGAATAAATGTTGCAAAAATTTAAGGTTTCCGATGATTCCAATCCACATCCCTGTACCAGCTATAACCTCACCTATAACTAAGCATAAGTAAGATTTATTCCGTGATAAAATAATGACCACCCCTTACCTTGAATGTGTAGTTAAAATGTTCAGCGTTATTATTATACCAATATTTACATAAATAGGCATATCTTATTTATGGCTTTTTTCTTATCTATGCGCATTAGTTATTTTTCATTCATTACAAATAGAAAGAGAATAAACATCACACACTAGAGTAGAAATCTGGGGGGAGTGAGTATTTTGCATACAAACAAAGCTGACAAACGAAGAAGACAGCCTTTATTGATACTTATATGCTATAGCTGCTTTGCCACCCTCACCATATTTTATGGATTAGTTGAAAGGCATAGCTTATTAATTACCTTTATTGGCTTTCATCTTGTAACCTGTCTAATCATCCCTATTTTTCATGCTTATTGGGAGGGAGATCTGGCGTTAAAGTGGCGAGAAGCATGGGGCTTGCATAGACATCAGGAAAGAAAGCTAAAAGGTATTTGGTGGGGCATTATCTCGGGTGTTGTATTGTTTCTCCTGATTTGCCTTGGATTTTATCTATTGCTATGGACAGGGGTATCCACAGAGTGGATGAGAAACAAGCTATTTTCTTGGGGGTTAACCGAAGAAACGAAGTGGTGGTTTGCCCTATATATGACCGTTGGCAACTCTCTTTTTGAAGAAATGCTGTGGAGGGGCTTTCTGCTCGAACGCCTACTTTATAATATGCAGCTATTTAAAGCCGTTTTACTTAGCAGTTTTTTTTATTCGCTGTATCATTGTATCATTGGAGTAACTTTGTTCGGTATAAAGGCTGGGCTGGTTGCTACGTTTCTGGTTTTTATGACTGGTGTGTTTTGGGCATGGTTAAGGAGAAGGTATCAAAGTATTTATCCCACATGGATCAGTCATTTATTTGCTGATTGGGCTTTGATGTACATGGTGCTACGAAATGTCCTGTAAAAAGAATTCCCCTAGCCAGATGTAAAAAACTCTCCAGCTAGGGGAAGGATATTTTCATTTCGTAATTTTCACGAATCGTTCTGTCTTTTCTTTTGAGTGAGGCTAAGATGGCGTTCCATGATAACCTCGTTACGGTCACGCAGGGTATGCTTGTGTACAAGATATTCATCAGCAGGGGCATCGATACTGCCGAAGGTTAATCCGCGATGATTAGCTAGCTTTTGACACTGCATCAGAAGGCTTTTGTCAGCTAAGGGAAGATTCAAGCTGACATATGGTTCCTTCGCTAATACAGATTGCAGCCGTTCTTGTAGAAGCTGTGTAAACAAATCTACGTCTATGCCTAAATGATGTAGCTCAGCCTTATTTGAAATCGCTAAGGAGGAGGCATTTTGCAGTAATTTAATTGCGCCATTAAAATTGCCACGGCGATGATGATAGAGAGCAACGGCTACCTGAATGAGACATACCCAGGTAGAGGTGCGTTTGTCTGGAGGAAGTGATTTCCAATATTCCTCTAAAATCTCATGACATTCAAAATAATCTCGATCAGTATGAAAATGCAGTAGAAATGCTACATAAGCAGAAGGATACATTTGATTCGCTCCTGTTAATCCATGTTTTTCTTTATTATAATAGATGGACTCCCCTAATGTAGAGCGGGAATACAATTCGTTTAGATAAAGGTGGATAAAAAATGACTCAACAAGAAATAGTAGATACACTAAAAGAAAGACGAATGACGGAAATTCTTGAGCTTATTGAGGATGCAAAATCAGGAGATCTAGAGGAATTAGAGCTAGTGGAAAGCCTGGGGCTATTGGCAGATGAAACATTAAATAAAGAAGTGATTCGTTTGTTAGAGGAGCTTGGGGTAACCATCATCTATTTAAGCGGTGATGAAGAAGATGAGGAAGAGGACGAGGACGACGAGGTCTAAGTCTGTGAAAAAAGAAGAAAATGAAAAAGGCACATGCCGGTATCAGGCTGTGTCTTTTTCATTTTTATACAAGAAGATAGGCTTACTTTTGTGTCCACACACGATTTTTATTTCGGGTAGCAGGGAATTTCTCCCCCTTTTTTAGGGAAATAATCATGGGGTCCTCTACACCTGACCCTGTTTCTCCAATTTCGATATAGACCTGATTTTTCGGTGATTTTTCTCCTTCACGAAACCGGCTATGTTCGCCCATGCTTCCGTCACTCCTTCTTCGTATGTTATCACTAGTATCCCCTCATACAAATGGGCTCATGTACATCAAAAAACGCCAAAAAATAGACGATTGTCTCCGGTATATTAGCTGATTTTGATTGAACTAGACACCTGTACCAATCACAAACATTGATTTGTACATAATTTGGTAACGTATCAGACAACGAAAGGATGATGAGTTTATGGGTTGTGGTTGCAGAAGAAGAAGAAGATCCCATAGTTGTGGTCGTTGTGGAGGGTATCGTGATCACGATGGCTATGGCGGCTTCGGAAATTGTTACACGAAGAAGCATTGGAGAAAAGTTTGTAAATGTGTACCATTCTACAAAACAATATGTGAAGCACCTGCTTATGACGGGTATGGCGATGGGTATGGCGACGGTTTCTGCGGACACCGCCATCGCCATCACCATCACCACTGTCATAAAAAATGCTAGTTAATGCTTAAGGAGAGAGGCGCTTTAAGGCGCTTCTCTTGCTTTTTTCGGTGGAAATCATGGCAGAGATACCCTCATAAAATAAACCCCCTGTCTCCCACCTAATACGCATCTGAGATACCGGTAACAGAAGCCTTGTCCTGTATAAACAAAAGTGATATGATATACCTACATAATCCTTTAGTAACATTTGTATAAAAAGTTGATTCCAATCGGTATTTGTGATAGGATTTCAAATACATATGATGTGTAGCATATTCCTGCGATGTGCGTTGAGCTAATATGTTTTTAACCTTAAGTGTTTCTAGGGAGATAGAACGCTGTTACCTAATGTCAAGCCCACCTCCTTTATGGGACGATGGGAAGGCAGACGGGCGGCTGAGTCACCCACCTGGTCTTTCAGGTTAAAAGAAACATGTATAGCAAGACGGCAGAGCGGGGCGTTATACATAAGAAACAAAAAACCTGAAGCAATCGCTTCAGGTTTTTTTGTATAAGTAAGTGTTATTTTCATTGATATTGCTGTTTGTTTTTGTCCTTTTGGTTGTTCTTTTGATCTTTGAACGAGCCCTTTTTTGATTTATCCTGTTGTTGCTGCTGATGTTGATTTCCTTGCTGGTTTTGCTGACCATTTGGATTTTCAATACTTACGATTGTGAGCTGCTGCTCCAAATCTGCTTGTTTCTGAGCATCTGTTACGATCTGATACATCTGCAAAAATGTCGCCTTTTGCCCCTCAGGAATTCCTTTGATTCGGACAACCATCTCTTGTGGCTCCTGTTGTTGCTGTGATTTATCTCTTGAATTGCCAGTTTCCTGTAAAATATCCCCGCCAAGAAAACTGAGAAAATTACTGTCGTCATCGTGATGATGATCCTGATCCTGATGATTCTGTTCGTCTCCATTTTGCTTTCCCTGTTGATCTCGCTTCTTCTTTTTATCCGGTTCGAATAGAATGCTGAATTCATTCAGGTCTGTTTGGACAATTCCAATTACTTCCACATTTTCACCCTCGTTCACTACAATAATCTACCGCTTATCTCATATATGTAGTATGAAACGGAAGCGGTATAGATATGCAGTCTATGTATGAACAAAGGTGATTACGTGGATCTAGCGTTATTTTTGTTCTGCTGCCGAATTGTTTTTTAACGCAGCGACTAAGGTAGCATCTGGAGTAACAAATAGCGTTTTTTGCTGGTCATAGGTTACATAGCCAGGTTTAGCACCACTTGGTTTTTTTACATGTCGAATTAAGGTGTAATCGACTGGCACTTTGCTGCCTTGTTGAGCTTTGCTGAAATAGGCAGCAAGCATGGCTGCTTCAAATAAGGTTTGATCGCTTACTGTGCGTGATCTAATGACCACATGGGAACCAGGGATGTCTTTGGTATGCAACCATGTCTCAAAGCTGGCCGCTAATTTATTAGTCAAATATTCATTTTGTTTATTATTTTTTCCGACTAACAGCGTGACACCATCTGAGGAATAGTAAGTATCAAGCTCAGGCGCAGAATCTTTTTTCTTTTTAGAACCGCGTTTGTTTCGATTGCGCAGATAACCTTGCTCCACTAACTCTTCCCGAATCTCTTCAGCTTCTGCTAAGCTAGCGTGAGCCAATTGTACGAGAATGCCATCCAGATAGATGACTTCCTGTTCAGCCAAGCTAATTTGCTCTGCGATAAATGCTAGACTTGCTTTTGCTTTGTTATATTTTTTATAGTAAGCTTGCATGTTTTCCGACGGTGTTTTTAACGAATCTAGCGGTATGACAATTGTCTCCGCATTTTCACTATACCAGTTGGTTGCAGTAAGCTCAGTATCTCCTTTTTTGACCTGATGCATATGAGAAAGTATCAGCTCGCCGTAGAGGCGATAACGTTCGGCCTCGTGGGCATCCTCGATAGAATGGTGTAGCTTTTCGATTTTTTTCTCGTTTTTGTGCTTTTCATTCGTTACCAATCGCAATAAATCCTGCACCTTTTGCTTAACCACGTCTCGCATGGCTTTATGCTCATAAAATCGTTGTAAGCATTCGCTGATTGACGTGAAGGTCTCGCTTTCTCTGACACCCAGATGTGAGAGAGAGGTTATGGAGAAAGCAGCTTTGTCGTTGGTTGTCTCAATCACAGGCTCATAGCGGTGAAGATTCATTTGTTCCATAAAGCTGGAGAACTCATGCCAAATTGCATCACGTGTAGGCAGTGCTGCTCGAGAAACAAGCTCTCTAGCTATCAAGGGACTAAGGCCGCTGAAACGCTCGACAAGCTGTTTTTCCAGCTTTCCTTCGTTCCATTGGAGAGCCATCACAAAATCCTGCTCACTGGCAGTTAATGGATTCAGCTTATTTTGGGCAGGAGGAGCTATATAAGCTCGACCTGGCAATACCTGACGATACTGGCTGACGCCATGAGAAACATGATGAATGCCATCCAGAATCATGTCAGTTTTTACATCTAGCAAAATAATATTGCTATGACGGCCCATGATCTCAATCACAATTCGTTTTCTGGTTGTATCTCCTAGCTCATCACGAGACTTTAGATCAATGTAAATAACACGTTCCATTCCATCCTGCGTGATGGCCTCAATTACCCCATTTTCGCAATGCTTCCGCAATAACATACAAAACATCGGAGCTTCCTTTGGATTCATAAATTCCTCTGTTGTCAAATGAATGCGGGGATAGGTTGGATTTGCTGAAATTAATAATTTTAACGTACCTTGGTTTGAGCGCACCTGCATAACAATATCGCTTGGATGCGGTTGATGTATACGTGTAATACGGGCTCCTACGAGCATGGATAGCTCATGAACGACCGCTCTAGTTACTAATCCGTCAAAAGCCACA
The DNA here is from genome assembly GCF_001645205.1 of Brevibacillus sp. SKDU10. Lineage (NCBI taxonomy): Bacteria > Bacillati > Bacillota > Bacilli > Caryophanales > Paenibacillaceae > Brevibacillus > Brevibacillus sp. SKDU10. The sequence continues at coordinate 44,165 of NZ_LSSO01000180.1, forward strand.
TTCTTCACCTCTTGCTTCCTCTACCTAGCAGTAGCTATTTCCTCAGTGTAGCATACAGGGAAGCTCAACCCAAGTAGGAACAGGAATTTTGTAACGGGGAGTCAAGTTGACACTAGACTGTATTCTCTCCTATAATAAATTAACGATTTTATGTCTGTGGGTGGAACCAGATGATTTCTATGACAGGCTACGGCCGAAAAGAAATAGAACGTGGATCTATGCGTTTAACGGTGGAAATGCGCGCGGTTAATCATCGCTTTTGTGAGATTATTGTTCGGTTGCCAAAAATCTGGACTATGTATGAGGAACGAGTGAAAAAGCGGATTGCAACGAAAGTGCGCCGTGGGCGAGTGGATGTCACCGTCTCGCTAGAAGCCGTTCGGGACGAGTCTTCCGAGGTTCAGGTTGATTGGAATACAGCGCAATTTTATGTTACGGCGGCCAATCAGCTAGTGGAGCGCTTTGGTTTGCCTGAGACCCTTCATGTGAAAGATCTGATGCGTATGCCTGGCGTATTAATTGAAGCCAGTGTACCTGAGCTTTCTGACGAAGAGGTAGAACAACTATTAGATGAGGCTACAGATGCTGCTTTAGCAGAGCTCTATGTTATGAAGAGTACTGAGGGGAATCTCTTGCAGCTTGATCTGATCCGACGCCTCGAATACATTAAGTCAACGACCCACACTTTGCAGGATATTGCTCCTGAAGTAAGAGAGCAGTATCGCAATCGCTTGAAAAATCGCCTTGATGAAATTATGGAAGATCATATGCTAGATGAATCTAAAATCTTTCAAGAGGTGGCATTGTTTGCTGAAAAGGCTGATATCTCCGAAGAAATTACGCGTTTGTTAAGTCATTGTGAGCAATTTCTGGAGCAGATACATAGCTCGGAGATTATTGGACGCAAATTGGACTTTCTATTGCAGGAAATGAACAGAGAGGCTAATACAATCGCGTCAAAAGCGAATCATTTACAGATTCAGCGCTTGGCAGTTGAAGTGAAGACCGAACTGGAAAAAATGAGAGAACAAGTGCAGAACGTTGAGTGAGGAAGGGTGCCAATCTCTATGGGGATTAAGTTGATAAATATCGGGTTTGGAAATATCGTGAATGCAAGTCGCATTATTTCGATTGTAAGTCCTGAATCCGCACCAATTAAACGAATTATCCAAGAAGCAAGGGATCGCAACATGCTTGTTGATGCTACGTACGGACGTAGAACGCGTGCTGTAATTATCACAGATAGTGATCATGTCATTTTATCAGCGGTACAGCCAGAAACGGTTGCCCAACGTCTAACCAATAAAGATGACGAGTCTGATGAATAAGGTAGGAGTTGAAACAAAGATTATGGATAAGGACCACGGCCTTCTGTTAGTTTTGTCGGGGCCATCTGGAGTGGGTAAAGGGACGGTTTGTAAAGCACTTCGAGAATACATGCCGCACCTTATCTACTCTGTATCTGCGACAACCAGACAACCGCGTGTGAACGAAGTGGATGGGGTAAACTATTTCTTTAAAGAAAAAGAAGAGTTTAAGCGTATGATGAAAGAAGATGAGCTTCTCGAATGGGCAGAGTATGTTGGTAACTACTATGGAACGCCTAGACGTTTTGTAGAAGATACACTCGCTACTGGACGAGATGTCATCCTAGAAATTGAAGTGCAAGGAGCCATGCAGGTAAAAGAAAAATTCCCGCAAGGCATTTTCCTATTCTTAGCACCTCCTGATCTGGAAGAGTTACAAAACCGCATTGTTGGACGTGGTACGGAAACGGAAGAATCCATTAAGAATCGGATGGCGATGGCACGTAATGAGATTGAGATGATGGATCATTATGATTATGTTGTGGTTAATGATGAAATCTCACAGGCATGTGAAAAGATCAAATCCATTGTAACAGCCGAGCATTTGAAAAAAGATCGTCAGGTTCATAAATTTTTGAAATGGCTTAAGGAGGTATAATTCATGTTATATCCATCAATTGATAAACTTGTAGACAAAGTAGGTAGTAAATACACATTGGTGACACTCGCTTCCAAGCGTGCACGTCAGCTTCGTGAAGACAATGATATGCAGGTAGAAAAACCTTTCTCGAAAAAATTTGTTGGGCAATCGTTAGAGGAAATCATCTCAGACAAATTACCGTACGAAACTCCAGCAGTAAAATAATCCGAAGAAAAATAGGTACAGGCTAGTTTTAGACCGACAAGCTCTCTTTATGTTCGTTACATAAAGGGAGCTTATTTCTTTTTTACGACTTGTAACCATCAAAAGGTGGGGGGTATGAAAAAAACGTTATCAAGTGAATGATAACGTTTAAAAATGTATGTTTAGACTGTAGGTATAAAAAAGCCTATCGCATCAAGTTCACTAGCAGATCTTCCGAAGAAGCCGCTTATATGTGCGGCGTCAATCTCAAAGGGATTGCCCCCATCCCCGCCGTAAGGACCATACGTACGCTTATTTGTCGTAAAGGTAAGTTGATCTACCCGTCTATCAGTACGCCCGGTAACTTGGATGATATACTCATCATTTTCAAAGAAAACAATGTTATGAGAGCCTCCATATCCTCCATGGAAGCCTTGTGGAGTTCTTCTCCCGTCCGAATACTCATAAATCGCCTGAATAGCATCGATTCTACTGGCGTGACGGATATAGAAGCCTGCTAATCTTTTTACGTTAGTAAGATCATCACTAAAGGGACTACCGCCGTCGCCGCCAAATTGTGTAGATTTTCTCCACGACATACCTAATCACTCCTTGGGAAATGAACTTTGGGTTAATTTAAATATAATCCAATAAATGTAATTTATACGTAAATTTCAAACTTTATAAATTACGGACTATTTTACTATTATTTTTAGAAGCAATCTCTGTAACCTTTTTACTTTTTCTGTGACTAATGTAAGATACAAAAATTCGCAACAGAAATCAGGAGGATACAAAATGAATACTTTTCATAGGCTTACAGCCACGGCAGCAATAATTAGTCTGTTATCAGCGATGCCGCTAGAGGCTGTTGATGCAAAGGGAAATGTCGCCACACAGAAGGTGGAGATGGACAAGTACACCAAGATCGCAAGTCAATGGCAGGAAAAAATAGCACTTATGTTTCCAAAGGTAAAGGACTATTACAAGGTGAACCTGCAAAATTATGAGTGGAGTGACTTGATAACGGTGACGCTGAGTAAAAATGGTCCGGGCACGCCTTCTCTCTCGATAGAAATCAATAAGGAAACGAATCAACTTTATAGATTCAGGCTTATGGAACCTGATGGAGTGGATAGGGAAGGAGATTATCGATATAAAACATCTGCTGGACACAAAAAGGCTATTACAGATGAGCAAGCAAAAGAGAAAGCAACTACATTGCTGCAGAATTTGTACGGAGCGAAAGCGAAAAACTATCAGATCATTTCAATTTGGCGCGAACCTGATCGGGATGCTCCGGATAAAACGCTTCCACCTATTGTTAATGTGAAATCCCCTATCGAGGGTAATGGGAAAATGGCTACGTACGCGTCTATTACCTTTGCGGACGATGGAGGTATCGGTGCATATCGGATTGAAACGAAACCAACAACCTTTGATAAGTGGTACGGTGCAGACTTGAATACACGTGAAATGCAGGATGATATCCTTTCTCAACCTGCCCAGGTTACCTATGATAAAGTAATAGCTACTTTGTCTCATTTTGAAAAATTTCCACTTAAGAATGTTACGTATGAATATCATAACCAAACTTTTAACGTGACTCTAAAACATGCACAAGATCAAGGCTGGGGTTCACTTAACGTTGCTACCATTGCTATTAAAAAGAATGGCCAATTGAAATTGTTAAATTATCCGACGTTATCCAATAAAATCCCTGCTCCAGATATCGCTAAGCAAAAAGCGACTCAATTTCTCCAAAGCTTTTACAAAGAGAAAGCGCAAGCGTATAAAATCCAAGAGATTATGGACTGGACCTACAGCGGTAAGAATTACGATAATCAAAAAGGAAGTATGATTCAATTCTCTCTTCCAGATAAGCAAGATGCGATACAAATAGGGGTTAATGGTAACGGTGACATTTTTACAATTTATGTGAATGATGGTACTAAATAATATAGATAAACAAATGAAAAGCCCTTGCTGCCATGCAGGGGCTTTTTGTGATTAATCTTGGAGGAGCAGGTTAATGATAGGGAAAGAAATGGCTCCATGATGGTGGAGAAGGGATTGTACCAAATGGGGCAAATTTGAGACCAAAATAGGCAAAAGAGGTTACAAAAGGCTATAAAAAATATATACTCGAAAGCAGAGAAAGCCAATATAACAATAAAATTTATATGATAACTGCAATGAATGCAAACGCTCAACCACTTTTTGAAGGTTGTTTTTTTGCGTAGGTTGGCGTGAAAGGAGCTGTACCATGAGTATCTTACAAGATAAAGAGATTGTTCTGGGTGTGTCCGGTGGAATTGCCGCCTATAAAGCAGCAGCCTTAACAAGTAAATTAACACAGGCAGGAGCCAAGGTAAGCGTCGTGTTGACGGCTAATGCTTGTAAGTTTGTACAACCGATTACGTTTGAAGCATTATCGCATCGACCTGTTTATACAGACACGTTCAAAGAACCTGTTCCAGGAGTAATCTCTCATATAGATGTAGCAGATCGAGCTGACTTGGTCATACTCGCCCCTGCCACAGCTAATATTATCGGGAAATATGCAAACGGAATAGCTGACGATATGTTATCTACCATGTTATTAGCTACGACTGCTCCTGTCATGGTAGCACCGGCTATGAATGTCAATATGTACAATCATCCTGCTGTACAAGCCAACATGCAGCGTTTACTCACCTATGGAGTGACGATGGTAGAGCCGAATGAGGGCATGCTGGCTTGTGGATGGGTTGGCAGAGGACGCCTAGCCGAGCCTGAAGAAATTGTAGAAGCGGCTATTCGCTTTTTTGAACAGAAAGAGACTACTACGAAATCATTACATTCAGCACCTCAACAGGACCTGCAAGGTAAAAAAATCGTTGTGACAGCAGGGCCTACCCGTGAAAAAATTGATCCAGTACGTTATATTTCAAATTATTCGAGCGGAAAGATGGGCTATGCGATTGCAGAAGCAGCACGTGATCGTGGAGCGGATGTGACGTTAATTAGCGGACCTACAGCGCTTTCCATCCCTGCTGGAGTTACTTTTGTCCCAGTCGAGTCTGTCCAAGAGATGTTGGATGCAGTCCTACAGGTTTATCCACAGGCCGATGTTGTGATTAAGTCAGCCGCTGTATCTGATTATCGCCCAGAACAAGTGTATGCGCATAAGGTCAAGAAAACACAGAGTGAGGACTTTTCGCTTTCGTTAGTAAAAGCCCCGGATATTCTTCGGACGTTAGGGGAACAGAAAACCCATCAGATATTAGTCGGCTTTGCAGCGGAAACACAGGAGGTTGAGAAGCACGCACTAGATAAAATGCGCCGTAAAAATTTGGACATGATTGTAGCAAATGATGTGTTGCAGGAAGGTGCAGGTATGGGTGTTGATACGAATATTGTAACCATCTATCAACAGGATCAAGCACCGATTCGTCTCGACAAAATGAGTAAACGGGACGTAGCAGAGCGTCTTATAGATGTAATTAAGCAGAATCTGCAAGTAGCGGTTCAAGAGGCGTGATGCCGCATGAATAATCATCAAATCAGAGCAAAAGTCATTGTAGATGTCCCAGCAACTCGGACCAATCGACCGTATGACTATGCTGTTCCCCTGTGGTTACAGCCGTTGGTAGCGGTAGGAAGTCGTGTTGTTGTACCGTTTGGACCTCGTAAGGTTCAAGGGTATGTCATCGGATTGATACAAGGACAAGAGGCCGATCATGACCCTGATGGCCCTGGCATGATCAAAATAAAAGAAATTGAAAAGGTACTAGACGATGTTCCTCCACTCTCCCTTGAATTAATTCAATTGGCGGAATGGATGAGCCATCGTTATTTATGCCCACTTACTATGTCCATTGCAGCGATGTTGCCTGCTGTTTTAAAAGGTAAAACAGAAAAATGGTACATGCTTGCAGATGAAGTCGATGAAGAACTGGCAGAAAAACATCCTATGTTGCGCTATTTACTACATCAAGGAAGCCTGCTGCAAACAGAAGCAGACAAGCAATTCCCTGCCGATAGTAAACAAATACCCAAATGGATTAAAAACGGATTAATTGTTAGTGAATATCAGGTGAAAAATCGGCTTACCCATAAAAAGCTAGCACATGTACAGCTTGTAATAGATGAGGTACGAGCATGGGAGCTTATGGAGAACATCCCAAAGCGTTCCTATCGTATGCGACATGTACTTGAATTTTTGTTGAATCAGCAGAAGGAACAAGGAAAGCAGGCGTCATACCCGGTCAAGGATGTGATCGAAAAGCTATCTATTACTCGTTCCACACTTACAACGATGCAACAAAAAGGCTGGATAGCGATAGAGCAGAAAGAAGTAGGGAGAGATCCTTACGCCAATCGTACTTTTTCACCTCCGCCAAAGCATATATTGACACGGGAGCAACAACATAATTTAGCGGCCATTTTGCGTTCCGTTGAGCAAGAAGAATATCATTCCTTCCTGCTACATGGAGTCACGGGTAGCGGTAAGACGGAAGTGTATATGGAAGCAATCGAACATACGTTGGCAAAGGGCCGAGAAGCCATCTTTTTAGTGCCTGAAATTTCCCTGACACCTCAAATGGTAGAGAGGATTAAGGGGCGTTTTGGTGATAATGTAGCTGTATTACATAGTGCGTTGTCACAAGGTGAGCGTTATGATGAGTGGCGCAAGATTTTACGGCAACAGGTACAGGTGGTAGTCGGGGCCCGTTCGGCTATCTTTGCTCCGTTTCGTAATCTGGGCCTGATTATCATGGATGAGGAGCACGAGGGTTCTTATAAACAGGAGGAGACCCCAAGATATCATGCTAGGGATGTGGCGTTATGGCGAGCACAGATGAATAAAGGTGTATTTATCATGGGTAGTGCCACACCCGCTTTGGAAACCTATGCGTTGGCAACGCGTGGACGTTATGATTTGTTATCAATGAAGTCCCGGGTAGGGAACAGACCGCTTCCTAAAGTGCATGTGGTGGATATGCGGGAAGAGATGCGCGAGCAAAATCGATCCATGTTTAGCAGGAGTCTACATCAAATGATTGCGGATCGGCTTCAAAAACAGGAGCAGATTGTCATTTTTTTGAATCGTAGAGGCTTCTCTACTTTTGTCATGTGCCGGTCCTGTGGCTATACATTGGCCTGCCCGCATTGCGATATCTCACTTACTTATCATCGAACAAATCATACGGCCCGCTGTCATTATTGTGGTTATACCATTTCCCAGCCAAGGCATTGTCCTGAATGTCAAAGTGATCACATTCGTTTTTTTGGCACAGGGACACAGAAGGTCGAGGAAGAATTGGCTAAATTATTTCCTGGTGTTCGCGTTATTCGAATGGATGTGGATACTACCTCCAAAAAAGGAGCGCACGAGGCGCTATTGACCAAATTTCGGACTGGTCAGGGTGATATTTTATTAGGCACACAAATGATAGCGAAGGGTCTTGATTTTCCACGTGTAACGCTCGTAGGAGTAATTGCTGCCGATACATCCTTACATCTGCCGGATTTTCGGGCGGCAGAAAAAACGTTTCAGCTTCTAACACAGGTAGGGGGGCGAGCCGGTCGGCATGAGCTTTCTGGTGATGTAGTCGTACAAACCTATACACCTGAGCATTACAGCATCCAGCATGCAACTCGTCACGATTATGAAGCCTTTTATCAAGATGAGATGGTTCACCGTAAGAAGAAGGGTTATCCCCCATTCTATCGGCTAGTATTGATCACATTTTCCCATGAGGATGTTCCTATGGTGATTCGGGCTGCGGAACAGTATGCTGCCTATTTACGGCCGCGGCTGGCGCAGACAACCGTAGTTCTGGGGCCTGTGGCCTCACCGATTGCCCGGATCAAAGATAGATTTAGGTTTCAGATCATGTTAAAATATCGTGATGAACCGAAAATATTTGATCTGTTGGCGCAAACTACGCTACATTTTGATGATTGGATGAAACAAAACAAAGTGTTGTCCACGATAGATGTCGACCCACAGATGCTACTCTAATCAGATCAAATGCAATTTATGCTGGATATAGATAAAGGAGGCCTTTTTTATGGCAATTCGCAACATCGTAAACCATCCTGATCCTATTTTAAGAGAAAAAGCAATACAGGTAACCAAATTTAACAGTAACCTGCACAAATTGCTTGATGATATGAAAGATACAATGTATGCAGCAAACGGGGTAGGGATTGCGGCTCCGCAGGTAGGTATTTCGAAACGCGTATTCGTGATGGATTGCGGCGATTTCTATGTAGAAGCGATCAACCCTGAAATCATTGAGTTTAGTGGCGAGCAATTTGACAATTATCCAGAAGGGTGCCTAAGTATTCCAGGTCTACATGGTGATGTTCGTCGTCATATGGTGGTCAAAATGCGTGCACAAGACCGTGACGGTAATTTCTATGAGCTAGAAGTAGACGACTTAGAAGCTCGTTGCATTCAGCATGAACTGGATCATTTGAACGGTGTTTTATTCATCGATATCGCTGAAAAAGTATATCCTGCAACAGAGGGCAAGGAAGGGGTTTAGAGTCTTGAAAGATACTCGTATTCTTTTTATGGGAACCCCTGATTTTGCTACACAAAGCTTGGAAGCCCTGATCACGAATGGTTATCAGGTTGTAGGTGTTGTGACACAACCAGATCGTCCGGTCGGCCGCAAACGCGTGCTGACCCCTCCTCCGGTGAAAGAGCTGGCACTTCGTCACGGGTTGCCTGTTTATCAGCCGGAAAAAATTAGGGAGAGCGAAGCCGTTCAAAGTGTGTTGGATGCTACTCGTCCCGACTTGATTGTAACAGCAGCTTATGGTCAAATTTTACCTGTCTCTTTATTGGAAGCTCCTAAACATGGATGCATTAATATACATGCCTCCTTGTTGCCAAAATATCGTGGCGGCGCTCCCATTCACGCCAGCATTATTAATGGCGAGAAAGAGACAGGAGTTACCATTATGTATATGGTACAAGCGCTGGATGCAGGTGATATGATCTCGAAGGTGATTGTACCGATTGAAGAACGCGATACGGCGGCTAGCATGTTTGAAAAGTTAGCGACAGCCGGAGCAGACTTATTGATCGAAACGTTGCCTAAACTATTGAAGGGCGAGATCACACCAGAGCCTCAAAACCACGAGGAAGCTACCTTTGCGCCTAATATTAAACGTGAGAATGAGCGACTAGATTGGAATAAATCAGCGCGGGAAATATATAATCAGGTGCGTGGCATGAACTCATGGCCGGTTGCCTTTACTACTTTTGAAGGCAAAGTGTGGAAAGTTTGGTGGGCCGAAGTAGTGGAGCTAGCTGGCCAACTGGCTACACCGGGAACCATCATCGGCCGAACCGAGGATGGTCTCATCATTGCTTGTGGAGCAGGAAGTATTATCTTGAAAGAAATCCAACCAGAGGGCAAAAAGCGTATGAGCGTGTACGATTTCTTACGCGGTGCAGGCGCTTCAATTGCTTCAGGTTCGAAAGTAGGAGAATAGATTCGTGTCAAAAACGAGAAGTACAACAGCGCGGGAAGTAGCCCTAGATGTTCTAGTGCGAGTAGAAGAGAATCAATCCTATAGCAACCTAGAATTGAAATACGCTTTAGGTGAAGCAGGACTTTCCAAAGCAGATGTAGGATTGGTGACGGAGCTTGTTTATGGAACAATTCAACGCCGAATGACGTTAGATGAAGTGATTGGTCAATTTGTAAAGGGTGGTACAAAAAAACTTCAGGGCTGGGTTCTGCAATTATTACGGATGAGCCTGTATCAGGTTCGTTTCTTGGACCGTGTTCCCGATCGAGCAGCCGTACATGAAGCGGTTGAGATTGCCAAAAAGCGCGGACATAAGGGGATTTCCTCATTAGTCAACGGGGTTTTGCGCAATATTCTTCGCCAACCAGAGGCATGGGACAAACTACCTAAAGGCATAACAAAGCAAATTGCGGTCACCGAGTCACATCCAGAGTGGCTGGTCAAGCGCTGGGTTAAACAATATGGTGAGGAAACGACCAGAGCGATCTGTCACAGCAATAATCAGCCGCCTATGCCAAGCATTCGAGCAAATCGTTTGCGAACAACTGCTGATGCGTTGTTACAAGAAATGAAGGAAGCATTCCCTGAGGCTACAAAATCTGAGCTTACGCCAGATGCTCTTTTGCTGCAAAGTGGACATGCAGCAGGTTCTTCTTGGTTTCAAGAAGGATTTTGCACCATTCAGGACGAAAGCTCTATGCTAGTGGCTCCTGCCCTGCACCTTGCTCCAGACCTACGAGTTCTGGATGCTTGTGCGGCACCCGGAGGGAAAACAACGCATATGGCAGAGTTGATGGGCAATCAGGGGGAGATTCTTGCTTGCGATGTGCATCCTCATAAACGCGAGCTAATTGAACAAAATGCGAAACGTCTAGGAATTACGATTATCACAACAATGGTAGCAGATGCGGCTGATTTAGTAGACCGTAACGTGGGTGAATTTGATCGGATTTTACTAGATGCTCCTTGCAGCGGATTCGGTGTAATTCGCCGTAAGCCTGACCTGAAATGGAATAAAACAGCAGAGGATATAAAAGCGATCTCTGAAATTCAATATGATTTGCTGGAGCGCGTTGCTCCTTTACTAAAGCCAGATGGTTACCTCGTTTATAGTACATGCACAATCGATTCTCAGGAGAATCAAGATGTTGTGGAGCGTTTTATTGCCGAGCACCCAGAGTTTGAGCTGGATAAATCATTGGCAGAAGACTTGCCTACAGGCCTAACTGAAAAGATTGATGCTTCGAAGGGCTATGTGCAGATTTTGCCACACCACTTTTCTAGCGATGGATTCTTTATTGCCAGAATAAAGCGTGTATGTAAATAAATAACGAACTGGTTTACCAGGCTGTATCAGGTGGCAGGAATCAGATCTCTTTGTGAAAAAAGTCAAGTGGAAATCTGCAATTGCGGCTTTCCACTTTTCCTTTTCCGTCACAAAGGGTACAATGAGTGAATGGGGTTTGTTTCTTACCCCCAAATACAATGTAGTTACGACTAGTAAAAAGGTGAATCTTACAATGAACATTACGTCATTTACAGACAATAAACCCTTAATCTATAGCTTGCGTCTTGAAGAAATGAAACAATGGCTGGAAGAGAACGGGGAAAAAGCATTTCGAGCTGCACAAATTTTTGACTGGTTATATGTGAAACGAGTAACAGCATTTGAAGAGATGAGCAACCTGTCGAAGGCCTTGCGTGATAAATTGAATGAGGAGTTTCGTATCAATGCGCTAACCGAAATTACACGTCAGGAATCAGCGGATGGAACAATCAAGTTCTTATTCCAACTGATAGATGGGCATGCCATTGAAACAGTAATCATGCGCCACAATTACGGAAATAGCGTATGTGTAACAACACAGGTAGGCTGTCGCATTGGCTGTACGTTCTGTGCATCGACACTGGGTGGCTTAAAGCGAAATCTGGATGCCGGTGAAATTGTGGCACAGGTATTGCAGGCCCAACGTGCTCTAGATGCAGATGAAGGACGTGTAAGTCATGTAGTTGTAATGGGGATTGGCGAACCATTTGAGAATTTTGAACCACTATTATCCTTCTTGAACATCATTAATGACAATCGTGGATTAAATATTGGTCAACGACATATTACGGTTTCCACCAGCGGAATCGTGCCTAAGATTTATGAATTTGCTGAGCGTGGAGGTCAGGTGAATCTGGCTATTTCCCTTCATGCTCCTAATACAGAGCTAAGAACCAAGCTAATGCCGATCAATCGCGGCTTCCCGTTGGAAAAATTAATGGAAGCTTGTCGTCAATATATAGCGAAAACGGGGCGTCGTATCTCCTTTGAGTACGGTTTGTTTGGTGGACAGAACGACCAGCCGCATCATGCGGAAGAATTAGCCGAGTTAATTGGCGATATGCTTTGCCACGTTAACCTAATACCTGTGAACTACGTGCCAGAACGCGATTATGTTCGCACGGCTAGAAATGATATTTTCACCTTTAAACGCATTTTAGACGATCGCGGTATAAACGTTACAATTCGACGAGAGCACGGCAGTGATATTGCGGCTGCTTGCGGTCAATTGCGTGCGCAACACGCGAAAGAAACGGCAGGGTGATAAAGTATGGAAATAGCGATGAAATCGCATGTGGGATGCGTCCGACAAGTTAACGAGGATTTTTATGCCTGCGCAGTTGACCTAGCTGGACGTGTACTTGCAGTTGTCGCAGATGGCATGGGCGGTCATCAAGCTGGCGATGTTGCGAGCAAAATGGCGGTTGAACGCATTTTAAAAGAAATGAAAAAAGTTGAACATAACATGGCTCCTTTAGAAGAGCGAGAATTATTGATGGATGCTTTACTTCTTGCTAATCAAGAGGTATATGAGTATGCCGAGGCACATCCGGAGTGTAATGGGATGGGAACCACAGTCGTTGCTACACTAGTAGGAAATGATGCGGGTGTCACCGCACACATTGGTGATAGTCGTTTGTATATTTATAAGGAAAATGAGCTGATTCAGCATACAGAGGATCATTCGCTTGTACAGGAATTGTTAAAAAGCGGGCAAATCAATCAAATGGAGGCGTCCCTGCATCCGCAGCGCAATGTCCTGATGAGAGCTCTAGGTACGGAGGATCATGTTCGAATTGATCTGGGACAGTTTGAGTGGTCAGATGGCGAGGTTGTGCTGCTTTGCTCAGACGGATTATCCAACAAAGTACCAGAAGATATCATAGAGGAATGGTTAGCTAAACCAATACCTTTGCAGCAAAGCGTGGACGCACTCGTTCAATATGCACTTGATGCAGGGGGAGAAGATAATATTACTTGTGTGGCCATACGTAATAAAAAGAAGCCTTCGCAAGTCTGTGAGAAAGAGGGGGGAGGAGAATGCAAGGTCAACGACTAGGTGGGCGCTATCAACTTGAGGAAGTGATTGGTGGCGGCGGAATGGCTATTGTTTACAAAGCCAGAGATCTTGTATTAAATCGAATCGTTGCCGTCAAATTGCTAAGACCCCAATTTGGCACGGACGAAGACTTTGTAGAGAGATTTCGCAGAGAAGCGCAAGCGGTAGCAAGTCTTTCGCATCATAATATCGTCAATGTTTATGATGTTGGGCAAGACGATGATATTCATTATATGGTGATGGAATATATCGAAGGCTCAACCTTAAAGGAGATTATTACTGCTCAAGGCGGCATGCTGATGAGTGAGGCGGTTCGAATCGCGATGCAGGTGTGTGACGCACTAGATCACGCCCATCAAAACCAGATCATTCATCGCGATATTAAGCCGCACAATATCATGATTGGAACGAATGGTCGTGTGAAGGTAACGGATTTTGGGATTGCCCGTGCGGTTACGTCACAGACGATTACACAGACGGGTTCGGTACTTGGCTCAGTCCATTATTTTTCTCCTGAACAAGCTCGTGGAGGAATCACGGCAGAGAAATCCGACATTTATTCTCTCGGAATTGTACTGTATGAAATGGTTACTGGCACGTTGCCATTTTCAGGAGATTCGCCCATTACTGTAGCGCTTAAGCATTTACAAGACCCATTGCCTGAACCACGTAAATTAAATCCAGCTATCCCACAAAGCTTGGAGAATGTTATTATTCGTGCTTTGGCTAAGGACCCATTCCAGCGCTACAAGTCTGCACGAGAAATGTATGAGGACTTGGAAACGTGCTTGTCAACAGAAAGACGCCATGAACCAAAGCTTACGTTTGCAAGCGATATAGATGATGAAGAAACACGGGTCATTTCAGCAATCACGCCAGATATGCTGGAGAACAATAAACAAGATAGCTATCAACCGAGAACCTATCCTACCCGCACTCCTCAAAAGGCGGCAAGCACAGAGGAGCAATATAGAGACGAGGAGGAAGAGGAGGAGGAGAACTTGGCTAACAAGAAAAAGGGGATCTGGTGGAAGCGAGGCCTTCTTTGGTCTGGTATCGCTGTTCTATTCATTGTTTTGGCTATTTTTGGTTTTAACCTTGCTATGAAGCTGCTCACTGTTCCAGAAACAGATGTACCTAATGTGATTGGAATGACGAGAGAGCAAGCAGATATGGCCCTGAAAAATGCTGGATTAAGTGCTACGTTTGAAGAGGCCTTTAATGCCGAAGACAAGGGTAAGGTTTTTGAACAAGATCCAGCGGCAACAAGGCGGGTAAAAGAAAATAGCACGGTAATTGTAATGATCAGTAAAGGAAAACAATTACTACCGACTCCAGATTACATTGGTATGTCTCAACAGGAAGCAGAGCAAAAAGCCCGTTTAGCTAACTTTAAGGAAGTAAAGATTGTTATGCAAGAAAGCAATGATGTTCCAGCCGGACAGGTCATGAATCAAGATCCAGTGCCAAATGTTAATCTAGCTTTTGTAGATACTGTTATGACCTTAACGGTTAGTGAAGGAAAAAAACGGACAAAAGTACCAAATGATTTAGTAGGTAATCACTGGGATTTAGCTAAAGCTTCTCTCAACAATGTAAAGCTAAAAGAAGGAGAATTAATACAGCAGGGTTCTTATGAATACCGTGAAAGAGGTATTGTCCTTTCCACAAATCCTCCTGCTAATACTGTAGTGGAAGAAGGTACAAAGGTTAACATGGTAATAAGCAATGGAAAATGGCCTTCTGATGCCAAGATTGTAAGTGTTCCTGTTCATGTTGAGCATGATCCTGTCGAAGTACCTTCTGCAACCATTGAAATCGTTGTAAATGATGCTCGCAAAACGGAACAAAAGCCCATTCATCAATCCATATCAGAGAGCGCTGATTTTAATGTTGAAGTAATCTTGTCGCCAGAGACGAATGGAAAAATCGAGGTTAAAAGGAATGGCGAAACAATCAATACCATAGATGTTGATTATCAATCGTATCCGTAAAACGCTGGAGGTACATGCATGCCAGAAGGGCGAATTGTGAAAGCATTAAGTGGATTTTATTACGTGGCCGATCAAGCGAATCCAGAGCGAATCGTCCAATGTCGAGCTCGTGGCTTGTTTAAAAAGAAAGGGGCAAAGATTACCCCTTTAGTTGGTGATTGGGTCGTATTTGAGGCACCAAATGATCGAGATGGGTATGTGATGGAGATAGAAGAGCGAACAAGTGAGCTGGTTCGCCCTTCTATTGCCAATGTTGATTTAGCTGTCTTAGTGTTCTCTGCTAAGGAGCCTGATATGAGTCCGTTGCTGTTGGATAAATTCCTTGTGCATACGGAGCATGCTGGCATTGATGCGATTATTGTTATTACGAAGGCAGATTTATTAGACGAGGAAGATTGCAGCAGGCTTGTAGCGGAATATGAAAAGGTGGGATATCGAGTGATTCCCACCTCCATTCTTGATCAGCGCGGTGTAGAACAAGTACGTGAAGAGCTGATTGGAAAGCTAGCGGTGTTTGCTGGACAATCAGGAGTAGGGAAATCATCTTTGCTAAATGCCATTTTTCCAGGAATCAGCCTACAAACAGGAGAAGTCAGTCAAAAGCTGGGACGTGGTCGACATACTACTCGCCACGTAGAGCTGCTTCCATTAAAGGAAGGTGGCTATGTTGCGGATACACCTGGATTTAGTTCATTAGATTTTATCAATATGACCGAGCTAGATTTGGCGCAAGCATTTCGTGATTTTGAGCAACGAAGCGATGAGTGTAAGTTCCGGGGGTGTTTGCATATAACGGAACCAAGCTGTGCAGTCCAAGCGGCTTTGCAGGCTGGTGAAATCGTTGAACATCGTTATAAACATTATCTACAGTTCATGGAAGAGTTGAGAGAATACCTGAGGAGGAACAAACAATGGTAAAAATCGCACCATCTATTCTATCAGCTGATTTTGCTCGCTTAGGAGAAGAAATTAAAGATGTAGAACATGGAGGCGCTGACTGGATTCATGTAGATGTAATGGATGGCCATTTTGTCCCTAATATTACAATAGGTCCCTTGATCGTCGATGCGATTCGTCCAGTCACACAACTTCCTTTAGACGTACATCTGATGATTGAAGAACCGGATCGCTATATCGCTCAATTTGCTAAAAGTGGAGCAGATTACATCACTGTTCATCAGGAAGCTTGCCGCCATTTACATCGGACTATTCACCACATTAAAGAACAAGGTGTAAAGGCAGGGGTTGTTTTAAATCCAGCTACTCCAATTAGCACGATCGAGCATGTGTTGGAGGATTTGGATCTGGTGTTATTGATGACGGTAAACCCAGGTTTTGGCGGTCAAAAATTTATACATAGCGTATTACCAAAAATACGTGATCTACGTCATTTATTAAATGAACGTGGTTTATCTCATGTTGATATTGAAATTGATGGTGGGGTAAATGCTCAAACGGCTCGCTTTTGTGAGGATGCTGGAGCGACTGTACTTGTCGCAGGTTCAGCTGTTTATAATCAACCAGATCGAGCAAAGGCGATTGCTGAGATTCGCGGCTAACAAAAAAAGGATGATTCTCTCTTTAATACGGAGAGAGCATCCTTTTTTTATGACCATCTCTGTGAGCTCTCGGATTCGTTTAAGACTATAGGCAAAAAAGAATGAAAAGAGTATGTAAATACTAATATAATAAATGATTATCGTATTATAGTTTTAGGAAAGGAATGAGAATAACGAACCGATGAGGGTCCGTATTATTTTTAGGAGGCTTGATTATCCTGAATAAGGATCAGGCTAAAATAGTATCTCAATCGGAATACCAATTATAGGTAAAGATTGATTACAGTGTGAATCAATAATAGTAATGCGTACCTTGAAGATTAAAGGTGCGCATTTTTATATTTACATGCATATTTGTCTTTGGTGACCTAATAAAGAACAGATATTCATGCATAAAAAATGCATAAAAACCGATAAAATGTATAAATACTGGTGTTGAGCAGGTTATAAAGGCGAATATATGTGAATAGACGATTAGTTTTGATCGCACACTATACAGAGATTTTGTTTAAGCAAAGCTGGTTGAATAAGGATTATGCTTACATACGCATCGTGTTTTTATTAATGTTTAAAAAATATTATTAAATTTTACTTTCTTATTTTTATACATATGGTATTATAAATATAAGTTTTCAGTGTTTCGTAAATAATTGGATTACACACATCGTAGAACATCGGTGTTTCATACAGGAGGGTATTATTATGAGAAAATCTACAAAATCATTTGCAGCACTTGCCTTGTCTACTTTATTATCTGTTTCCTTATTAACAGGCTGTGGTTCTGCTAGTCAGGACAGTGGAAATGCAGCTAACAAAAACACAGATCAAGCAGCAGCTAAAACCTTAACGATGTTCACGTCAGCGGATTACTATCCGTATGAATTCCATGAAACAAAGAATGGCAATGATCAAATTGTAGGTATGGACATCGATATTGCTACTTATATTGCAAAGGAACTTGGTTATGAATTAAAAGTAGTGGATACAGATTTTAATGGTTTGGTTCCTGCTCTTCAATCAAAACGAGCAGACTTCGTAATGGCGGGAATGTCCACTTCACCTGAGCGTAAGAAGAATGTAGATTTCTCCAATAATTATTATGAAGCAAAAAATACATTAGTGAGCAAAAAAGACTCGCCTATTACTAAGCCAGAACAGCTATCAGGCAAACGGCTAGCCGCTCAAATTGGCTCTATGCAAGAAAAGGCCGCTCAAGTGATTGCGAAAGAGGTTAATGGGGTTGAGGTGGTTTCCTTAAATAAAATGGGAGAAATCATTCAAGAGGTGGTTACGGGTCGATCTGCGGCGGCTGTTGTAGAAAATACCATCGCACAAGGCTTCCTGGAGAAAAACCCTGGTTTGCAATCAACGGTTATGACAACAAATAATACAGAAGGTTACGCAATTGCTTTCCCAAAAGGATCAGAACATGTGGAAAAGTTTAATGAAATCTTGAAAAAGATGGAAGAAAACGGTGAAATGGACAAACTGATTAAAAAGTGGCTGGGACAATAATCCCAGTCTGCTTTTTTTTACAGGGCAAGATGATGAAGCAGAGGTGAACATAAAACATGAATACAAGCATACCAATAGATTTTTCATTGCTTAGACCACATATACCCTACATGCTAGAGGGTATGGGGATTACCTTACAATTTACGGTTTTATCGGTTTTTTTCGGATTTATTCTGGGCACAATCCTAACCTTATGCAAAATATCCAATAGCAAATTTTTACAGGTATTTGCTGCTTTTTATACAAGTATTTTTCGTGGTACACCATTGCTGGTTCAGCTCTTATTGATTTATTATGCAATTCCGCAATTAACGGATTATCAGATTCCAGCTTTATTTGCTGGGGTTCTCGCTTTTAGCTTGAATTCTGCAGCCTATTTGTCAGAGACCATGCGCGCTGGAATTTTGGCTGTAGACAAGGGGCAGTGGGAAGCGGCTAAGGCATTGGGGGTTCCTTACTCTCGTATGATGAAGGATATTATTTTTCCTCAGGCGATTCGCAACATTTTACCTGCCATTATGAATGAATTTATTACCTTACTTAAGGACTCATCCTTAGTATCCGTTATTGGAGTGGCGGAAATTTTGCGCCGTGCAGATGTCGTCAAGGGTCAATTGTATATTTATTTTGAGCCTTTAGTGTTTGCAGGCTTACAGTACTATATTTTGGTTATGATTTTAACGCTACTGTCTACATGGCTAGAACGGAGGCTGCGTCGTAATGGTTAAAATTGAAAATTTGCATAAAGCATACGGGAAACTGGAGGTTCTGAAAGGAATCAGTACCAGCATTAAAAAAGGAGATGTAGTTGCTATTATTGGACCGTCTGGTTCGGGTAAATCTACATTCTTACGTTGCATGAATATGCTAGAGGAGCCCACAAAGGGACAAGTAATGATCAATGGGATGGATATTACCAACTCGAAGGGAAACATCCAAGAGATTCGGCAGAAAGTGGGAATGGTGTTCCAGCATTTTCATTTGTTCCCACATATGACGGTACTGCAAAACCTGACCTACGCACCAATCAAGGTAAAAAAACTAACGAAGGCGGTTGCGGAGAAAAAGGGAATGGAGCTTTTGGAACGCGTTGGGCTGGCTGATAAGGCAGGTGTCTATCCAAGCAGCTTATCAGGTGGGCAAAAGCAACGTGTAGCGATTGCGCGAGCCTTAGCAATGGAACCAGAGATTATGCTCTTTGACGAGCCCACGTCTGCTCTTGATCCAGAAATGGTCAAAGAGGTCTTAGAAGTTATGAAAAGCCTGGCGAACTCTGGTATGACAATGGCAATTGTTACACATGAAATGGGCTTTGCTCGTGAAGTGGCAGATCGTGTACTGTTTTTGGATGGCGGGTTGCTCATTGAGGATGCCTCCCCGCAGGAGTTTTTCACAAATCCAACAAGTGAACGCGCCCGTCAGTTTTTGGAAAAAGTATTATAAAAAGCCGAAATGAAAAGTAGTGTAAAAGGCAGGTGTTGTCCCTATTGGACAGCACCTTTTTTCGTGTCCAAGCTCATTTTTATTCAATTCTGTGTTGAGGTAATGGTAGTATTCAGAGTAGTGATTTTTGGTATGTGATGACTACAAATGATAATCTAGAAGCGCTTCGTTTTTATCAACGGCGGGGCTTTGTCATTACAGGCATTAGAATAAATGCCGTAGAAATAGCCAGACAAATGAAACCAACGATTCCTGTGGGAGACTTTGGTATTCCAATACGAGACGAGATTGACCTAGAATTTGTATGGTAGCAAGCCTATTTTTTTGATTTGATACCTGTCTACCTGCTTTAAGGGGATGGCTATTTTAAAAAAAACTCTGTCTATACCTTCTTTTTAACAAGAATAGGCAGGAGGTTTTTATTTTTTCAATGGATTTATACTAGGCTTACGTTTACTTCCCCTAGGAGCGACCGTACAATATAGAGTAGCTTCCTAAATTAGCTAAAACAATTAGATATGAAAAAACTACTAAGAGGCACGTGCTAGAGAAAGGAATGTAAGCATAATGATTGATTTTACTATACATATTTGCACAGGTGGAGACCTCGATATGCTGCCGCAGATGGAGAGAGAGGATTTATTAATCGGAGTGGATGGGGGAGCGATTGCTTTACTAGAAGGAGGGATGATTCCGCATATTGCCGTGGGGGATTTTGATACCATTCAGGAAGAGGGGCTTAGACTGCTTCAGGAGGCAGGTATTGCTATTAAAAAGTTCTCCGCCATGAAGAATGCCACTGATACGGAAATTGCCATAGAAATCGCTATGGAGGCTGCACGAGAGCATTTGCGTGATTTAGGTGCTACACTAGATAGCGAGGATGGTGTTGTGCATTTATATCCAGATCATCGCTTCAAGATCGTAATGTACGGGGCGGTAGGTAGTAGATTGGATCATTCGCTTGCAAATTTATCACTGTTAAAAAAAGCGCATCGTGAAGGTGTCTGGATGGAGATTGTTAATCGACAAAATCGTGTCATGCTGTTATCCGATCATTTTCCAAGCGTCAATCTTCGCGGACATTCCGGTGAATTTCTGTCCTTAGTGCCAGCTTCGCAGGAGGTGACCGGCATTTATTTAACAGGCTTTGCTTATCCATTGACCGATGCGACTATTGCATTTGGCTCCTCTATTGGGATTAGTAATGAATGGGCAAGTGAATATGGCAAAATAGAACGTGCATCAGGGGATTTATTTGTGATCGCAGCTAGGGATTGTTAAACGCCTTACACAAGCTTTTGCTTCTTACCTGCTGCTATTGATTTTTCTAGAAAAACTAGCAACAAATGAACTTTGGACGCATATAAATATCAGGTAGGCAGGTACTGTTCTTACGTCATGAAGTTTTTCTATTTTTCCCCGGCATACTGGACATATGTTTGACCCTCTTCGGAATATGTATGTAATAGCTTTATTACGGAATAAGCCTAAGGGGGGTGCGACCTGGTATGAGTTTTCGCTCGTTTCACGTGAAGCAGGGGATGGCAATCAAGCGCGTTCTCGGAGTCATTTTTGGAGTGGGTGGACTTATCCTCATTTTGAATACGATGCCCCTCTGGGTGTGGTATGCCATCTTGGGAACAGCACTCATAGCAACAGGCTGGTTTTTATTTCATCACAAGTAATTCCGGAGTAAGGAGGGGTCAAGATGCGTTTCTATACGATCAAGTTGCCGAAAATTCTAGGTGGTATGGTTCGCGCCATGATTGAAGCTTTCAATAAGAAAGCCAAGTAAACGCTGAGGATGTGGCTCAGATGAGAGGCGACATTCGATTGCCCATCAGCATTTTAAACAGGCATTCACCCTGTATTTTTGGTAGGTGGATGCCTTGGTATTTATGATGATTCCCATCTTAGGGGATAATAATAGTAAATAAAAAAAGCACCCAAGAAAGGTGCTTTTTTTACATGTTACATGTAAGTGCAACGTTGTCGTATCTAGTTAAAGACTAGACAGACCCATTCTATGACGAATCAAACAAATTGATTCGCTTCTAGCTCAGCCTTTGCTGAGTTATACGCGAGTTACAAGACCAGATTTCAAAGCTCTAGTGCTTACATAAACGCGTTTTGGTTTCCCGTTAACAAGGATGCGCACTTTTTGAACGTTAACACCCCAAGTACGGCGGCTAGCACGCATAGAGTGAGAACGCGCATTACCAGCTTTCGCTGTTTTTCCAGTAACAAAACATTTACGTGACATTTACATCCACCTCCCTTGAAGCTATTAAACAAGCCCAATACGGGCATAAGAACAGCTTGATCCATAGTATCATAGCAAGCTGTCAATTGCAATACTTGACAGGAAATTCCCTGTGGCTATTTCGACAAATGAAAAAACCTTCAAATCGTACTTTACTTATAGTAGAATGGGGTGAAGTACAAGATATACCATTATACGGATTGGTCTTTTGTAAAAGGAGGAACCTGAAATGCCAGTTGAAATGAATACACCTCTTG
Organism: Brevibacillus sp. SKDU10; assembly: GCF_001645205.1. Classification (NCBI taxonomy): domain Bacteria; kingdom Bacillati; phylum Bacillota; class Bacilli; order Caryophanales; family Paenibacillaceae; genus Brevibacillus; species Brevibacillus sp. SKDU10. The sequence goes on from NZ_LSSO01000180.1 coordinate 66,272, forward strand.
GAAAAATTGACGTTAGTGAGGAAGTAATCGCTCGAATTGCTGGTGGGGCCGCCATGGAAGTATTTGGACTGGTGGGTATGGCTTCCCGTAAAGCATTAAAGGACGGAATTGCAGAACTTCTAAAAAAGGATAATTTGAGTAAAGGCGTTGTTGTTCGCAATGAGAATAACGATGTTAGCTTAGATTTGCATATTATTGTGAGCTATGGTACAAAGATTTCTGAAGTGGCTGGCAATGTGCAGAGCCGTGTGCGATATACACTCGAACAAACGCTAGGAGTCGAGGTATCGGCGATTAATATATATGTCCAAGGGGTCAGAACAGACCGTGAACTGTAAGGAGGAAATGTAGTGGTACACAAGCGTCTTGATGGCGTGCAATTTAGTCAGATGGTTTATCTAGGCGCCAATAACCTGCATACGAACTACAAAATAGTAGATGCTTTAAACGTGTTCCCTGTTCCAGATGGCGATACTGGTACAAATATGAATCTTACGTTTACAGCTGGTGTAGAAGAGCTTTCCCGTAAAGAGTCTGCACACATCGGTAATTCAGCTCAGGCGTTGGCAAAAGGACTTTTAATGGGGGCTCGCGGAAACTCAGGTGTTATTTTGTCTCAATTATTCCGTGGATTTAGCAAGGTGGTGGCAGGTAAGGAAACCATCGATGCTCGCACGTTTGCAGATGCATTAAAAATGGGTGTGGATACAGCATATCAAGCGGTAATGAAGCCAGTAGAGGGTACTGTTCTTACTGTAGCACGTGAAGCTGCTGAAATGGCTGTTAAAATCTCTCGCACGACGGATGACATCCTCACTGTGATGGACAAAACCTTTGAACAGGCAAAGCTTACCCTAAGCCAAACCCCTGAATACCTGCCTGTCTTAAAAGAGGTAGGCGTTGTTGACTCCGGTGGGCAAGGATTGGTTTACATCTATGAGGGCTTTGTTCGCGCCTTGCATGGTGAGAAGGCTGTTGAGCAAAAACAGATGCCTGGCAAAGCTGCGACGTTACAGGATATGAGTGATCTGGTTGAAGAGAAGCATAGCGCTCAATCTCAATTAAAAACAGAAGACATTCTGTATGGATATTGCACGGAGTTCATGGTGTATTTGACTGGAAGTACAGAAGCGAATAAAAAGCCGTTTGCTGAAGCCACATTCCGTGCGCAATTAGATACAATGGGAGATTCATTGCTGGTTGTATCTGATGAGGATGTCGTAAAAGTACATATTCACGCTGAGCACCCAGGAAATGTGCTTAACTATGCACAGCAATTCGGTTCACTACATCGAATTAAAATTGATAATATGCGTGAACAGCATTCCAATATCCTGCGTGAAGAAACAGCTCACGTGACTTCTGAAGAAGTACAGGCTGAGCCAGCATCTACAGCATTCAAAGATGAGCAAGAGCTCCCAGTACCTTATGGAATTATTGCGGTAGCAGCAGGAGACGGAATCGCGGAGATTTTCCAAAGCTTAGGAGTACAAGTAGTGGTACAAGGTGGACAAACCATGAATCCAAGTACGGAAGACTTCGTAAAAGCTATTGAAGAGCTTCACGCTGAAAAGATTATTATCCTGCCAAATAATAAAAACATCATCATGGCTGCGCAACAGGCGGCTGTATTGGCAAGTGTACCTGTTGCTGTTGTTCCGACGAAGAGTGTGCCACAAGGGATGGCAGCGTTGGTGGCATTTAATGGCGGAGAAGAATTAGAGAGCAATAAAGAAATGATGACAAAAGCGCTGGAGCAGGTAAAAACAGGGCTGGTTACGCATGCAGTTCGAGATACCAAAATGGGGGATGTCGAAATTGCAGAGGGTGACTTTATTGGAATCAACGAAGGAACCATCATTACAGCACAATCAGACATGATGGACAGTGCTATGGAGCTTTTGAAAAACATGGTAGATGAAGAGACAGGGCTGGTTACAATTATCTATGGTGAAGGTGCTTCCGAAGAGCAGGGGGCCCTACTAGAGGAAATGCTAGCGGATTTATTTGAGGATGTGGAAGTTGAGATCCTTTCTGGTAGACAACCACTTTATCCTTTCATTTTTGCTGTCGAGTAAGAGAGGAGTAATGTTACGTTGTCACCTATTGTAATTGTTACGGATAGTGCGTCAGATATTGATCCAGCTCTGATTACAGAGCTAGGTATTGAGATCGTTCCTTTGAAGGTGAGCTTTGGTGCTGAAACCTTTCTGGATGGAATCACTATGCGCTCTACTGAGTTTTTTGAGCGTTTACGTTCGTCCGACGTATTTCCAAGAACATCTCAGCCATCACCAGTAGAGTTCTCTCAAAAATTCCAAGAAATTAGTGAGAAGCATGGTGCGGATGTTTGCATCATTGCTATTTTGTTGTCCAGTCAATTATCGGGCACGTACCAATCCGCTGTTATTGGCAAGGGAATGCTCGAACAAGACCTAGACTTGACGATTATTGACTCGAAGAAGGGTGCTATGTTTGAGGGACTCCTTGTTGTTGAAGCAGCTAAAATGGCGCGTGCAGGATGCTCTAAACAACAAATTCTGGATGAAGTGGACCGGATGATTCAGCAAATGCAAAATTTCTTTATCATCGACACTTTGGAGTTTTTACAAAAAGGCGGTCGAATCGGTCGAGCTTCCGCATTTATTGGTTCGCTACTAAACATTAAGCCGATCCTGTCGCTAGATGCAAATGGTGCTGTGTATGCCTTTGACAAGGTACGCGGCAATAAAAAAGCAGTGGCTAGGATGCTGAATGAACTAAAATCCTATGCTGCCGATGCAAGAGTAAAGGTAGCCATTCTGCATGCAAATGCGTTAGAAGAAGCAAAGGCGTTAAAAGAGCGAGTCGCTCAGGAATTCCAGGTAATTGAAACCTATATATCCGAAATTGGTCCTGTTATCGGAGCACATATTGGACCAGGCGGAATTGCCTGCGCAATGGTAAAAGAGTAGGAGTAAAACAACATTTTATTGTGAATAAAGGTTCACGAAAAACCAAGAGAATAAGGGACACCTTGCTTGAATCGTGCAAATAGCGATTAGGTAAGGTGTTTTTGTTTTGCATTCGTGCAAATAAAAGGGTGGGGTTGATATCCAGCAGTTGAGCATAGTTGAATGCATGATAAACGAAACATTTTGGCACACGTCCTATAATTATTCATAAGATAAAGATAAAAAATAATTAGACTCCAAATGGAATGGAGGTCCTTATGAAAAAAACAACACGATTAAAGCATCTCATTCATTCTGAAGAAATTGAATTTTTAATGGAAGCACATAACGGATTATCAGGCAAAATTGCAGAGAATTGCGGCTTTAAAGGAATTTGGGCTAGTGGTTTGACCATTTCGGCTTCGCTGGGTGTGAGGGACAACAATGAGGCGTCCTGGACCCAAGTGCTAGATGTATTAGAGTTTATGAGTGATGCTACTTCTGTACCAATTTTGCTAGATGGCGATACGGGTTATGGAAACTTCAATAATGCAAGGAGATTGGTAAAAAAATTAGAGCAAAGGAGCATAGCGGGTGTATGCATTGAAGATAAGCTTTTTCCAAAAACCAATTCGTTTATCAAAAGTGAAATGCAACCGCTCGCCAATATTGATGAGTTCTGTGGAAAGATTAAAGCGATGAAGGATAGTCAAACAGACGAGGATTTTGTTGTTGTGGCAAGAGTAGAGGCATTCATTGCAGGATGGGGGCTGGAAGAATCCTTACAAAGAGCTGAAGCTTATCGACAAGCGGGAGCGGATGCTATTCTGATCCACAGTAAAAGATCCGATGTCACAGAAATTGATGCTTTCATGAAAGAATGGGCGTTTAGACATCCTATTGTGATCGTACCGACTAAATATTACAAGACACCGGTGGACAAATTTGAAGAATTGGGTGTGAGCACGGTCATCTGGGCGAATCACAATCTGAGATCATCAATTGTTGCTATGCAACAAACCTCGAAGCAAATCTTCGAACAGAAAAGCCTCATTCAGGTGGAAGAGAATTTGGCAACGTTAGATGATGTGTTCCATCTACAGAATGCGGATGAATTAAAGGAAGCGGAAAAGAAATATCTCCCTGCAAACGAATTTAAATCCTAGATGTAAAAAAAGGATGATTGAATGGTGCTAAATACGAATCTGTTTGTTAATGAATTGAGAAAGCGGGGATTCCAATTTTACTGTGGAGTTCCTTGTTCGTTTTTAAAGGATTTTATCAACTATGTCAAAAATGAATGTATGTATGTGGGGGCTACCAATGAAGGCGAAGCTATAGCTATCTCATCTGGAGTAGCGTTAGGAGGAGAAAAGGCAGTGGTTTTTATGCAAAATTCCGGTCTGACCAATGCTGTTTCCCCTTTAGTATCACTCAATTATCCTTTTCGTCTTCCAGTTCTTGGCTTTGTCAGTTTGAGAGGAGAAGAAGGGATTCAAGATGAGCCACAGCATGAATTAATGGGAAAAATAACGACACAGCTCCTGGATTTAATGCAAGTAAAATGGGAATTTTTATCGGTCGATATAGAAGAAGCGAAGGAGCAGATTAACCGAGCTAATGAATATGTGGAAGCGAATCAGTCTTTTTTCTTTGTTGTCAGAAAGAAAACCTTTGAAAAGGTTGAGCTGTTCAATCAAGAGCCTTCTGTGAAAGGCAATCTATATAAAAAGCAAAAAAATAAACAGGATGCTGTTCCAAAGCGTTCAGAAGCGTTGGAGGTTATTAACGCACTAAAAGATAGTCAAACAATTCAGCTTGCCACAACTGGAAAAACGGGACGGGAACTGTATGAAATTGAGGATGCTAACAATAATTTATACATGGTTGGCTCTATGGGATGCGTTAGCTCTCTAGGACTCGGTCTTGCCCTAACCAAAAAGGATAAAGAGATTGTTGTCATTGACGGGGATGGTTCCATGCTGATGCGTATGGGGAGTCTGGCTACAAACGGGTACTATGCTCCAGACAATATGCTCCATATTCTGCTCGACAATCATGCCCACGATTCTACGGGTGGACAAAGCACCGTATCCCATACGATTGATTTTGTGGAGATTGCTTCCGCCTGCGGGTATCTGACATCCATCTACATTCACAGCTTAAAGGAATTGGAAGCCTCCATTCGAGAATGGAAACAAACGAAAGGACTTACTTTTTTCTATTTGAGAATTGCCAAAGGTTCCTTGGAGCAGCTTGGTCGCCCTAAAATAAAGCCTTATGAAGTAAAAGAGAGGCTGCAGGCGTTTGCAAGTAGCAATGTGCCCCATTTTGGAAAGGGGGATATCTGATGCAGATCGTGAAGAGAAATATTTTATTGAATCCCGGTCCCGCCACAACTACGGATAGTGTGAAATACGCCCAAGTAGTTCCTGATATTTGCCCTCGTGAAACAGAATTTGGTGACCTATTGGAATATGTATCTACAGAGCTTACCCAGTTGGTTGCTGATCCTAAGGATTACACGACGGTCTTGTTTAGCGGTTCCGGTACAGCAGCTGTTGAAGCTATTATTAGTTCTGTTGTGCGCGATGATGCTGTACTTGTCATTAACAATGGTGCGTACGGAAAACGAATGTGTGAAATTGCCAAAGCCTACAATCTGCCCCTCCTCGAATTCACTAGTCCTCACGATGATGGAATCGATTTATTTGCACTAGAAAACACGATCAAAAATTCGTGTCAAAAAATCTCCCACCTAGCCGTAGTTCACAACGAAACATCTACTGGTCTTTTAAACAATCTTGAAGCGATTGGAGCCATTTGCCAAAAATATCATATTGATATGATTGTGGATGCAATGAGCTCATATGCGGCCGTTCCAATTCAAATGGACAAAATGAATATCAGTTTTTTGGCTGCAAGCTCGAATAAAAATCTACAGGGCATTGCAGGTGTCGCATTTGTCGTTGCCAATCGAAAGAAATTGGAACGTATCCGGGACAATAAGCCCAAAAATTATTACTTACATCTCTATGAACAATATCAGTTTTTTTGTGAGTCCCGTCAAATGCGTTTTACTCCTCCTGTCCAGACCTTCTATGCACTAAAGCAAGCGATCATCGAATTGAAAGAAGAGGGGGTAGAGAGAAGATACCAAAGATATGTAAAATCGTGGGAAACATTAATCAAAGGCATGGCTAGGCTTCATTTGAATTACATTGTTCCAAAGGAGCATCATTCCAAAATCATTACTTCCATCGTTGAGCCTGATTGCAGCGGATACAATTTCAATGAAATGCACGATTATTTGTACAATCAAGGCTTTACCATTTATCCTGGGAAATTTGCAGAGTCAAAAACATTTAGGGTGGCAAATATTGGGGATATTACCTATAAGGATATTGAGGGTTTTTTGAGTATCCTAGAAAGTTACTTACAAGCCATTGGTTATCCTTTTGCAAAGGAAGATGCCTAATGAGAGCAAGAAATAAATGGTCAAAATATTTATTTTTAAAACAGTCAAAAAAATTAGCACCGTACTTGCCGGAAACACAACGGATGACAAAAAGAGCCTTTTGGGATTTGATTAACCAGTATGGAAAGGTGATTCTAAAGCCTGTCAGGGGAAGGGGAGGGGCAGGCGTCATTCAAGTATCTTCACTAGGGGATCGTAAATTTAATATACACAGTGAAAATAAAAGGAAGACCATAACAGGGAAAAAACAGACTTATCGCTACATCAAAAAAAAGATAAGATCGGCTGCTTATATGATTCAACGGCGAATTTCCCTTGCTACAATCCGTAAACGGCCTTTTGATATGCGGATCATTGTACAGCGCAGAAGATATTCTGATGCGTGGAGAGTTACTGCTAGAGCAGCTAAAGTAGCTGGCAAAGGTTATTTCGTCACCAATAATACTAGGAGTAAAGGAAAGATGCTGCACGTTAAAAGGGCACTTCAAAAATCATCACTTCAAAATCATTCGCATCAACTTCTCCTCTCTAATGTCAAACGGGTGGCTTTATTGTCCGCAAAAAGGCTAAGAGTAGCATTTCCATCGCATCGTACCTATGGAATGGATATGGGATTGGATAAGAAGGGGCATGTATGGATTATTGAAACAAATCATTATCCAGCTATTTCTCACTTCCGCAAGCTGGGTGATAAAGCTATGGTGCATCGAATTTTGGCATATCAAAAGGGTAGATAAGTAGGGACTTTGGAAGTAAAGGATCGGTTTGTCAATGGATTATATTAGAATAGTAAGGTTCTTGTAACGTAAACGTGGCAATCTTTTATGAATGAATGGTTGTCACGTTGGTTACTATCTTGCCGGGATATTAAAGTATGCTAAGACAAGCTGACGTACCACTGCGCCTATGGAATCCTATTCATTGTTACTATTCAGAAAATTGTGTCATTGTTTTTTCCCTTTATATGAGAATCTCTATTCCCTTTTTGGCAAACCATACATATACAGGCTACAACAGCAAACTGGAACGCAGAGGTTCACATTGAATAAAAAGGTGAGGTCATGTCATTCTTCCAACGATATTGGACAACCAGACAGGGACGGCAGGCAGGAGGAAGCCAGACTTCAGATTCTGCCTGTATTGACTCTTCGATGTATAGCAATCTGAATCAATTAGAGAAGATATTCTCTGGAATTCCGGATTTGACTATGCGTGAGCTTCCTTTAAAAACAGGAGAGAAGGCACTATTGGTTTATTTAGATGGTTTGATAGACAAAACCATTGTGAATCGAGATATTGTTCATCCCTTGTTGGTTGCTGAAACCGTATATCCTGAACAAATGGAATCTGTATTATTTGTAGGCAAAATCAAACAAATTAATTTATGGGCTGAGATTGAAGAGTCCTTGTTTCATGGTTGCTGCATTATATTTATGGATGGATTTCCTCAGGCTTTTCTTATAGAGGCTCAAGGCTGGCCCCAGCGTGCTATTCAGGAGCCGCAGATTGAATCAGCGATTAAAAGTGCTCACCAGGGATTTATCGAGACAGCAAACGCCAATATTTCTATGATTCGGCGCTACATTCCTAGCAGGGAGCTGAAGATTAAGGAACATACCATTGGAGAACGCGGTGGAGCAAAAGTATCACTCTTGTATTTGGAGGATGTGACGAATCCTCAGATTTTAGACGAGCTTGAAAAAAGATTAGAGTCGCTTACAGTCGATATTATTTTAAATACAGGAGAACTAGAGGGATATTTGGAGGATCGAGCATTTACTCCTTTTCCTCAATTCTCTATGACAGAGCGTCCAGATACAGCAGCTTCCCATATTCTGCAAGGTAGAGTCGTCATCATCATGGATCGGTCACCGGGAGTGTTAGTGGCTCCCATGACCTTTTTTTCATATTTTCAAACCGTAGATGATTATAGTGTTCGATGGTTTGCTGCTTCTTTTATTCGCCTGTTGCGTTTTATTGCTTTTTTTATCGCAATTTTGGCTCCTGCGATCTATATTGCTTCTGTATCGTTTCATTATGAATTGATACCGCTTCCCTTGCTTTTGACGATTGGAGAATCGCGTGAAAGAGTGCCGCTCCCGCCAATTCTTGAGGCATTTATTATGGAAATGGTATTGGAAATGCTCCGTGAGGCTGGATTACGATTGCCAGCTCCTATTGGACAAACCATTGGTATTGTAGGCGGTATCGTTATAGGGCAAGCGGCCGTATCGGCTGGGTTAGTCAGTAATATCATGGTGATTGTAGTTGCTTTGACAGCGATTGCTTCCTTTATCATTCCGAATTTGGAGATGTCGGCTGGAGTTCGTATGATTCGGTTTCCTATGATGGTGGCTGCTTCTTTATTTGGGATGGTGGGTATCATTTGGGGGCTTATGCTCGTTATTCTGCATCTGCTCTCGCTGGAATCGCTTGGTACACCATATGGTGCTTCCTTTTCACCCTTGCATTTTTCTGAACTAAAAGATACCTTCGTTCGTTTACCAGTGTGGATGATGAAGAAACGGCCAATCGAGCTCAAGCCAAAGCAGATTGATCGACAGGGAGACAATGGCAGAGGGAATGGTGAACATCATGAGAAAATTGAGTGATCGGAAAATTTCTCTCCTGCAATTTATTTTAACAATCAGTGGGATTGAGGTAGGCAGTAGCATCTTGAATCTACCGGCAGATTTGGCTCGTGTAGCTGGCACTGATGGCTGGATTTCTATTATTATCGGATACTTGTGTACGATTATTATCAGTCTTTGCATCCTCGGGATTATGTCTAAGCATCCAAATAAAACGATGCTTGACGTGTTGATTTACTATTTAGGCTCCTTTTTGGGGAAATCAATTATGGTGGTCTGGATTCTATATTCCTTGCTTGGGGCTATCACGATCTTTTATACGAGCATCTATATTATAAAAGAATGGGTATTGCCTAATACAATGACATTTCTGATAGTCGCTCTCTTCCTCCTTTGCACTTACATTGGTCTAAGAGGAGGCATTCGCCTAATTTGCCGATATCAGGTGTTTGTATTTTTCTTTACTTTGTGGATGCCTTTAATTTTGCTGTTCTCATTAAAGGATGGCCATCTTACATTCTTGCTGCCAGTGCTTAAAGAGGGATGGCTGCCTATTTTATATGGGGTGAAAACAACGGTATTAGCGTTCTTAGGCTTTGAGTGGGTTTTTTTGTTTTATCCTTATTTGGAGAATAAAAAGCAAGCAGTCAAAGGAGTCATCATTGCAAATACAATCACGCTGCTCGTCTATTTGCAAATTACGTTTAGCTGCTTTACCTTTTTTAGTCCTGATGCAATTACACAATTTATTTGGCCTACGCTCACCTTGGTCAAGCCGGTTCGGTTTCCTTTTCTCGAGCGTTTTGAGATCGTCTATCTTTCCTTCTATATCTTTATTTTTTCCACGTCTGTAATCCCTTATTTCTTTTTTGCGATGGAGAATATTTCGGAGCTGTTTCATAGACAGGATTGGCAGATGCCTTACGCTATCTTACTTATCTATGCGCTTAGCTATCTGTTTTATCAGCCATCGTATACAGGTATTACGTTTTGGAAGGATTCGTGGGAATGGATGGGCTATTTTACGGTGTATGCGTTTCCAGTACTCTTTTTATTGTATACCATGCTGGTTGGCCGATGGAGGGGGCGACAGTTAAATGAAAAAGCGGGGTAAAAGTAAAGTGTCACAGCTACTGAGCTGCATGGGTGCATGTGCCTGTTTGTTCGGCTTAAGCGGCTGTGGTGGAGATCAGGTTCTTGTGGAGGATATTAATTTAGCGCTGATTTATGCCATGGATCGGACATCTGACAACCAAATACTAGTCTATGAAATGAGTCCGATCTTTGATAAAGATGCTAAAAAGAAATATGCTGTCTATGGAGCAAAGGCTCATACCGTTCGACAAGCGAAGGAAGTGTTCAACAGTGTGGCCCAAGGACAGGTAGTTGTAGGAAAAGTACAGGTCCTGCTGTTTGGCGAGGCACTGTTACAAGAGGGAATTGTTCCTCATCTGGATGTATCCTTTCGTGATTCTAAAAATGTGGCGAATATGGTGATGGCTGGAGTCAAAGGCTCCATGTCTGATCTTGTAAATAGTAATTTCCCGGATAAATCCATCCTGCCTCGCTATATTACAGATTCTCTTCAAAATAGCGCCAAGCTTAATCAAGGGCTAGAAACCACTCTTCAAGAATTTCATACATTGCTATATGACAAGGGAATCACACCGGCGATCGTGGAGGTAAAAAAAGATAGGAATGGGATTGTAGTATTGGGAGCGGCTCTTTTAGACAAAGCAGGAAGACAGCTTTTGTCCTTGAATCGTCGAGAAAATTTGTATCTGCTAATGCTGCAGCAAAAAGCCACTACTCCGATCTCTTATACCTTATCAGTTCCAACAGCTTCGTTTTCGCAAGGTCAGTCATCAGATAAAGCGAAAAAGGAAGGCTTTGTGACAGTGAATATTCATCAAGTAAATCCAAAGATAGAAACCTCCTATCAGGATAATCAATTTGTTTTTACGGTTCATCTGGAAATGGACGTCCGGGTTATTGAACGAACCTTCCCGATTGATTTGGAAAAAGAAAAGGACAAGCTGGCACATTTCATTGGAAATAAAATGAAAGCTGAAATGGAGACGCTCATCAAAAAGGTACAACAAAAAAAATTGGACCCATTCGGGTTTGGATGGTATGCAAGAGCGTATCAGTATCCACATTGGAGGAAAATTCAAGATCAGTGGCCTGCTGAATTTTCAAAAGCACGGGTGAATATCCTGCCTACCATCAATATAGAAAGCCGAGGAGTAATCCAATAGATTGAGTAACATGTGTTTTTAGAAGTAGCCGATTTCCCTAACCTACGATACAATAAGGTGTACGAGACTTTTGGGAGAGCGAGGGCTGCTCAAATGAAATTTAAAAGCGTTTTCGATATTATTGGACCCGTGATGGTTGGTCCATCCAGTTCACATACAGCCGGAGCGGCTCGAATTGGACGCGTTGCTCGCACTTTATTTGGGAGGCAACCAAAGAAGGCGGAAATCACGTTCTATGGTTCTTTTGCAAAAACCTATCAGGGTCATGGTTCAGATGTAGCGACTGTGGCAGGAATCCTTGATTTTGATACTAGTGACTTACGATTAAAAGATTCCATCCAAATAGCCAAAGACTTTGGAATTGAAGTGATCCTAACTACCTCAGAACTACAGACGGAGCATCCGAATACGTCTCGGATTAAGCTCTCAGATGAGCAGGATAGTGTAGAGATTGTTGGAATTTCCATTGGCGGAGGGAAAATGCTGATTACTGAAATCAATGGATTTCAATTAACATTGTCAGCGAGTGCTCCTACATTACTGGTTTTCCATGAGGATCGTTTCGGTATGATTGCTAAGGTGTCCGAGGTTTTGGCTGAGCATCGTGTCAATATTGGCTTTATGGAAGTATCACGACGGGTGCGAGGCAGTTTAGCTCTTATGATCATTGAGCTAGATACGCTTGTTGATCAGGCTACAATACAGGAGATGGAAAACCTGTCGTCCATTGAGCGGGTATTGTTGCTACCTACTGTGTAGCCTCGAACTGCTTTTATTTAGATATTGTCGTGAAATATAAACCCCTTTATGGGAATGGAGATAGAGCTGGAAGGTAAGTGCAAAAGGAGTTGAGGTCCATGTTTCGCAATGTAGCAGAATTAGTGGAACTGGCGGAATCACAAGGGAAACCCATTTCTCAAATCATGATTGAGGCAGAAATGAACTTTTCTGAGCGATCTCGTGAGTCTATTATGGAAGAGATGTATCGCAATCTGGATGTGATGGAAAAAGCGGTGCAACGGGGATTGACTGAGGATATTCGTTCATATAGTGGTTTAACTGGTGGAGATGCTAAAAGGCTGCAACAATATATGAAAGAAAAGCCGTTTTTATCTGGCAAGACGCTGCTTAACGCGGTAAGTATGTCTGTGGCTGTTAATGAAGTAAATGCAGCGATGGGGACGATTGTTGCCACACCAACAGCAGGTGCCTGTGGGATTGTTCCTGGAACCTTGTTTGCTGTATCAGAAAAACTAAATCCAACACGCGAGCAAATGGTGAATTACCTTTTTACAGCGGGAGCGATGGGATATTGCATTGCTAACAATGCTTTCATCTCAGGAGCAGCCGGTGGGTGTCAAGCGGAGGTAGGCTCTGCTACAGCGATGGCAGCGGCAGCGATCGTTGAAATGGCTGGAGGCACACCGGAGGAATCAGCACAAGCGGTAGCTATCGCTTTGAAGAATATGCTTGGTTTAGTTTGCGATCCAGTGGCAGGTTTAGTTGAGGTTCCTTGTGTGAAGCGTAACGCAATGGGGGCCGCTATCGCAACCGTAGCTGCCGATATGGCAATGGCGGGCATTAAGAGTGTGATCCCTACTGATGAGGTAATTTTAGCGATGTATCGTATCGGGTGTAGCATGCCAAATACCCTGAAGGAAACGGCACAAGGCGGGTTGGCGGATACGAAGACAGGCCGTGCAATTGAAGCGAAAATTTTTGGTGTGCCGGTGAAACAGCATGATTGATTTGTTGGCTGGTCCTGTTAGCAATCTGTATGGAATTGGAGCAGAGCGGGCTAAAGATTTAGAGGCACTTGGCATATACAGCATCAAGGATTTAGTAGAGTATTTTCCATCGCGTTATGAAGATTACCGTATTCGCGATCTAACTGAAGTGAAGCATGAGGAGAGGGTTACTCTTGTAGGCACAGTCTACGGCGAGCCCTCTGTTCGCTTTTTTGGCAAAAAGAAATCGCGGATCAGCGTCAAGCTTGTCATGGATCGTGTAGTTGTCACGGCTGTTTGGTTTAACCAGATGTATGTTAAAACACAGCTATCTCCCGGTAAAGAGATCGTAGTTACAGGTAAATGGGACAAGCATAAACTGCAAATTACCGTGAGTGAAATGACACAAAAGGATTCACCGCGGGCCAAGAAACGCAACGATCTCGTCCCGGTTTATCCGTTAAGTGCAGGAGTGAATCTTTTATTTTTACGCAAAACAATTCAGCGTGCCCTTGAAAAATACGGCAAGCTAATTCCTGAGATTCTGCCTCCGGAACTAGTAGAACGCTATCGTTTATTGCCGCGTCATGAAGCAATTGAGCTGATCCATTTTCCAGGCAATGCACAAGAAGGCCATCAAGCCCGCCGCCGTATTATGTTTGAAGAGCTTTTTTTATTTCAAGTAAAAATGCAGGCATTTCGACGGATAATACGTCAGCAAACAGAGGGGGTTGCCCAAGCCATTCCGCTGGAGCTGGTGCGAGAATTCGTACGTTCCCTACCATTTCCGTTAACAGGAGCTCAAAAGCGTGTGGTAAAAGAGGTGCTTGATGATATGCAGGCTCCCTATGCAATGAATCGTTTATTGCAAGGGGATGTAGGCTCCGGTAAAACAGTAGTAGCAGCTATTGCTTTGTATGCTACAGTGAAAGCCGGTTTTCAAGGTGCTTTGATGGTGCCCACAGAAATTTTGGCTGAGCAGCATTTGCACTCATTAGCAAGCTTATTGGAGCCATTGGGGCTACGGATTGCGCTGTTATCAGGCTCTGTTACAGGCAAAAAACGACGTGAGTTGCTTGAAGCTCTGCAATCAGGAAGCTTGGATGTAGTAGTTGGTACGCATGCACTTATTCAGGACGATGTATTTTTCTCCAAGCTGGGACTGGTGATCACAGACGAGCAGCATCGTTTTGGGGTCGAACAACGTCGTGTCCTTCGCAACAAGGGGCTTTGTCCAGATGTCTTATTCATGACAGCTACACCGATCCCACGTACGTTGGCAATCACGGCTTTTGGCGATATGGATGTCTCTGTAATCGATGAGATGCCGGCTGGACGTAAACCAGTAGAGACCTCATGGGCTAAGCACGAGCAGTTTCATCAAGTGCTAGAACGCATGCGAGCAGAATTATCACAAGGTCGCCAAGCTTATGTAATCTGTCCTTTAATCGAAGAATCCGACAAGCTGGACGTTCAAAATGCGATTGATGTACATGCGCAATTAAGCATGTATTTCCAGGAGTATCAGGTAGGCTTGATGCATGGGCGTTTGCCATCTAAAGAGAAGGATGAGGTCATGCAATCGTTTGCTAGTGCAAAAACTCAAATTCTTGTTTCTACGACCGTAGTAGAGGTTGGGGTAAACGTGCCGAATGCAACCTTTATGGTCATCTATGATGCTGAGCGGTTTGGTCTTGCTCAGTTGCATCAGTTGCGTGGACGTGTCGGTCGTGGGGCTGATCAATCATATTGCGTACTCATTGCCGATCCAAAATCAGAGGTTGGAAAAGAACGGATGCGTGTCATGTGCGAAACCAATGACGGTTTTGAACTGTCTCAACGCGATTTGGAGCTACGTGGTCCAGGTGATTTCTTTGGAACGAAGCAAAGCGGGGTTCCTGACTTTAAGGTAGCAGATTTACTGAGCGACTATAAAGCGTTAGAGGTAGCTCGTCAGGAAGCAGCGGTTATGGTCAATAAGGATGAGTTCTGGACAGAGCCTGCGTATGAATATCTGCGCTCCTATTTGCGAGAACAGGGAATTCTGGATGGCACCGTTTTAGATTAGACTGGTACAAATGGCTATGCTTGCTCTTTTTGATATGGATGCAAATGATTTTGATTTTTTTACTTTGCTAGGACGATAAAAAGATTACGAATAAGAATGCACGTTTGTTTACGGACGATGTAAGAAGCCCCCTCACTCTTCTTAATGTTAGAAGAGTGAGGGGGCTTTCATTTGGAAAACGTCGGAAATACGGATCGTTTTGATGTACGCATGTTCAAGGAACACATTCTTGTTTAAAAAACCAAGTGTGGGAATCGGTGCTCAAGGCACGTTCTAGTCGATGGAATCTAATAAAATAACGTCACCATTTGTTCCCAGCACTCCATAGTGGCAATCCAGCTTTCCACACAATACATAATGGGTTCTTTCTGGATGCAACACATACGTTGGCGTCAGAGTAAGATGCTGTTTAAGCCGTTCGAAGGCAAGCTCTTTGTCAATCGTGACAGGCTCAGCTTGCGCTAGATTTCTATGTATCTCTTTCCAAAAGAGCTGATTATCAAAATACGAGACGATTTGCAGTTGTTTCGGGTCTAAGAATATTGTGATTTTAGCTGAGATCACTTTAGTGGGGCTGGAAACAGACCGGAGTACAGCCTGAATGTAGTTGTTTTGCCGATATAGATGGGTTAGCTTCCACTGTCCTGACTCTGTTGGGTACATAGAACGCAAAAAGTCGGAGATTGCATGAATAGCCTGCTGCTGCTCCTCCCATGTAATAGGTAGCATATCTGGGTGTGGTTCATTAGCAAATGCTTGCTTGGCAGACACCTCCGGCTGATTCTGAAATAGGAAAGGATCTTGTTCCTCATACGTTAGCGTTAATGGTGTGACCCAATGAAAAACATGGTCAACATTCAAGCGAAAACGATTATCTATCATAAATTCAAAAGGATAAGTTGCTGATAAATCATTGGCTATATAAATTTCCTCAAGTGCATAAGCCAAAATCCATTTGTTTTGCTCTGTTGAAGGGAATTCGATTAAGCTAACCTGTTCCTTTGCGATCTGTATGACATCTGTATCTAGGGTCAGTGTATAAGGCTCCTCTTTTATCATTTCTTTTGGAGGAAACACGCCGCTTACTGTAAACGAAAGAAGCTGTCCTTTATCATTATGCTCTACTGCTATCATTCCACCTGGAGCAAGAGGAACCCTATTATGGCAGGCTTTAAAATGGTGGATGGCGGAGGACTGTGTCCGATCGCTTAGAATGAACTGCTCTTCATGGCGCAGGCCTGTTTCTGCTTCTATCCACTCTATTATTTCGGAATAGGTTGAAAAGCGTGTGGAGCTTGTAGAAAAAGTTTTTCCACCGACAAAAATCACACTTTTATAGCATTTGGAGCTAATATCATATTCAATTACGGCTGTACCGGGGGGATTTACATCATCCTCCGTACGTTCTGTTACCCCGTTTACAAACCATTCCATGCTCAATTGATAGGTTGTGCCACGAATCAAATCCACAGTTGTCGATAAACGGCTCGTATGTAAGTGATACGTTTGAAGGCCAAATTTTTCACTTGTAGCCGTAATAATCTCCTGTATGCGCTTGTCCACTTTTAATCACCTCTATCAGTAAGTACGTAATTTTGTTTGGAAGGTTTCACGGGAAACGTATACCGATCAACCTCGGCTCGAATTTTTTCTAGGCAAAAGCTAACCTGATTCTGCTGATCTGGTTTAATCCATTTACATGTAGCTCATACTCAATTCCAATTGTTCCGTTTATTTTCTCATCCTGAAGTGCTTCATTACTGTATAAAATTACCTCCGGGTTCATAGTATAAATAAGAACAAGTGTTTGGTATACTATTCGACAGGAATGTATGTTCGATAGGGGTGTTCAAGGTGAACAAGAAGCGGGTGATTTTTCTAATTGATATGCAAAGCTTTTACGCAAGCGTTGAGAAAGCGGCTAATCCAGAACTGCGTGATCAACCTGTCGTGGTGGCTGGTGATCCGAAGAGACGGAGCGGTGTGGTACTAGCTGCTTGTTCGTTAGCGAAAGCATATGGTGTGACTACAGCAGAGCCCTTGTGGAAAGCCGAACAAAAGTGCCGCCAGCTTGTGGTAGTACGCCCCCGCATGCAGCGTTATTTAGAGGTAGCGGCGCACATTACGGCTATTTTTGAGTCCTTTACCGATTTAGTGGAGCCTTTCTCGATTGATGAACAGTTCCTTGATATTACGGGGAGCCTGCGATTATTTGGGAATGATCCAGAAGCGATTGCGACTAGGATTAGACAGCGTGTTCTCATGGAGACAGGAGTAGTCTGCCGAGTAGGAATTGGTGAAAATAAGGTGCTGGCTAAAATGGCTTGCGATATGGCTAAAAAGCAGGAGGGGGGGATTTTTTGGTTAAAAAAAGAGGAGCTGGCTGAAACGCTGTGGCAGTTACCGATCGACAAGCTGTTTGGTGTGGGTTCACGGATGAAGCGGCATCTTCATCGGATGGGGATGTATAAAATTGGTCAGTTAGCAGAAGCATCGCTTGATGTCATGATGAAACGTTTTGGAGTAAATGGAGAGGTGCTGTGGCGGACTGCACATGGCATTGATGAGTCACCTGTATCGGTTCAGGCGCATGATGTTCAGAAGGGGATCGGTCATCATATGACATTGCCACGTGACTATCATACAGCCGAAGAGATTAAGGTGGTTTTGTTGGAATTATGTGAAGAAGTGTGTAGAAGGGCCAGAAGGAAGCAACTAATGGGCTGGGTCGTAGCTGTAGGATGCAGAGGGGCGGATTTTGACGTACCAACAGGTTTTTTTCGACAAATGAAAATGCTGGAGCCAACCAATGATGTGATGACGATTTATGCCGTTGTCTTAGAATTGTTTGAGCGTCATTGGGAGCATTCTCCAGTACGTAGCGTGGGCGTTCAGATTGGCCAATTGACCCCGGATGATGTTTGTCAGCTTAGTTTATTTGAAGACAAAATGAAAAAGCGTTCTCTTGCCTATACCATGGATGGAATTCGATCTCGCTTTGGCAATGATGCGATTATGCGCGCAGTGTCGATACTCTCAGCTGGTCAAGTGAAGGAGAGGGCACACAAGATTGGAGGACATTATAAATGAGCCAGTCAACCGTGCCACTCGAGTGGCAGGAGCATGTGCGCGAATCTATTTTATTTGGCTTGTTATTTAAAGTAGCGATGGTGGATCAGCAGACTTTGCGACAGATTCCATTGTCTCTGTCCTATATCCATCTATTGGAGCACCTGTCACGTTGGGCAGAGCGTAGACATCATGATCTGCGCAGAGCCCTACTAGACAGAGGATGCGAGGTGATTGGCGCACAGACAAAAGAGGGCTTATATCGCGTACAGGTTCGATTGAACGGCTATGTACACGAATTGCTCTATTCCCCCGAATTATTGCGGGCAGAATGTCAGGCGCGCGTCCAACAATGGCTGACGGGAGAGACGCAGCAAGGTGATGCAGGAAAAGGTCGCTAAAGATGATACCAGCGTTGTATGCACTACCATCCGGCGTGCATGATCCTACTCGCTACGGTTACATTTTTACGTTCTCAGCGTGCTTGGCTAGCTCTCTTTTCATGCGTTTTCCGCGTGTCATTAAGAAGAATAAATAAACGAGCAAATAGGTCACCATGGCTAAAGCAGAGATGCGATACATGATTGCATAATTGGCACTAGCTGCTACTACGCCGAGCAACATAGAACCGATGGCAACTCCTAAGTCAATCGAGTTGAGGAAGGCAGCATTAGCCATTCCTCGCTTATCTGGACTTACTTCCTTAATGATCCACGCTTGCATGGAAGGCTGGAGAGTTCCATAACCGAGTCCATACAACACAGCCGAACCAATTAGACCGATCATACCAGTCGTGAAGGAAAGAGAAAGCAGACCAGCGATTACCAATAAAGCACCTGGAATCAAAACAGCTACATGCCCTTTTTGGTCAAAAATCTTGCCAGAAAGCGGACGAATACACAGAATCGCTAGTGCATTAAACAAAAAGAAGTTACCTACATTGTCAATTTGCATTTCTTTTCCAAATAAGGCCAAAAAGCTCAGTAAGCCGCCATAGGTAACTGATAGCAACAGATTTAACAGGCAAGGAAGCAAGACGTTCTTATCCAGAAAGGAAGAGCTGCTATTGGATGACATGGTTTTGTACGTGGACTCCGTAGTGGACGTCTTAGGGTCCGTTTGCCTAATAGACTCAGCATTTCCCGTTGCTATTGATTGTTGCTTGGGTAAAACGAGGTACAGCAAAGGGAAGATCAATAAAATCAATAGGGTGGAAGAGGCAGTTAATGTGCCAAAGCCATACGTTGCTAATACCCATAATCCAATCATCGGTGCGATAGACATAGCTAGGCTGGTAGATAAACCGAAGTAACCCATGCCTTCTCCCATACGGCGAATGGGAATGACATGAGAAACCATTGTGGGAAAGGTGGTACTAGACATCCCAAAGCCAATCCCGTAACAAACGCGCATAACAAGCAAGACAGCAATAGTTCCGCACCAATAATAGCCGGCTGTAGAGAGAGCAGCAATTGCTAAGCCCGTGAATAATAGGAAAGTGATCTTTCCCCGCTTTAACAGCTCACCTGCGAATAGCCGTGTCACAATAGCAGACAAGGCAAAGAGACTTGTTACTAGACTAATCGTAAAATCATTAGCATAGAAGGTTTCTTTCACATAGGCCGGAAAAGCGGGAAGGATCATTTGTAAATTAAGAAATAACAGCAGATTACAAATTGTTAACAATATAAATTTTTTGGACCAAAGTTTCTCTTGTTCTCCTATCAAAACGTACCACTCCTAAGACTCTATCTGTTTTTGAGCATTCTCGCTCATTTGTTGTAAAAGCTGTTTCATAAACGCTAGATCAGCATCCGAGATGTTGTGGAGTGCTTCCTGAATCGTTTGTTGCTCGATGGGGAGTGTCTGTTTGACCATTTCTTTGCCAGCATCGGTTAAGAAAAGCAAAAAAGCACGGCGATCATTTTCAGACGTTTTTTTGTGAATCAAGCCTTTTTTATACAGTGCATCTAAAATTCGGGTTGTTGTTGGTTGATCTTTAGATGTACGGTGTGCTAGTTCTTTTTGGTTGATCCCGTCTTGTTTATCCAATTGATACAGAAGGGAAAATTGCTCCGTCGTAATGTCAAAATCCTTTAAGCGTGAAGAGAGCAGATAAACGATTTTGCGGTAGGTCTGCCCCAGCATAAAGCCGATAGAGTCTTCCGAAACAATTTGTTTGGTCAAAGGGGTTCCTCCTTTCTTTAAAAATACTTGCTACAACAATTATATGCAAGACAACTATTCTTGTAAATATCTGTACTTTTTGTCTAAGTAAAAAATGGAAAAAGAAAGCAGTGACGATCATGAGAAATAAGCCTGTTTCCAAGAAGGAAAATCTTTTTGCGGCTAGCCGATTTATTTTGCCAGAGCATCGGGAGCTATATTTGCGAATGAAAGCAGAGCAAGAGAGATACTGTCCGCCTGATCTAGATGAAGAGGAGCGTGCCAGCATTAGCGCCACATTATTTCAAGGCTTGCAACAAAAGCGTTTGCTGACATTGCGTTATTACGATGATACGGGGGAGCAATGCATGATCGGGCATGCCCTGCATGTTGATCCCGTGTCACAACGACTTAAACTGCAGACAAAGCACGGGGTGTCCTGGATTAGCTGCCAGACGATTCTGGCGGCTGAAGTGGAGGATATCTGGTAAAAGTTTGTAGGGGCGGAAAATAACTCGAGGAAAAAAATAAAATAAACCTAAGTAACTATCATGGAAATAGAGAGAAAATGAGTAGTAACGCAAAAAATCATGATCGGCCAAGATTGAACGATCTATTTTACGTTTCTAATTGAATTTATGGATTTTTCGCTGGAATTTTGCGTGAAAATGCATTTTGCGTTGGAAAGCGTTTTGGCTGTATTGTATGTAACGTGAGATTTTTACGAAAACACGTGAGCACAAAAGGGGATTATAAATGTTAGCACAAGAGATGGGCATGGTTTTAACCAAGCACGCGGAAGTAATGGATGCGAAGCGTTGGGCGAATCTGATTGAACAGATGGAAAAGAAGGGCTTGTACGTCGTGATCGAGACTGATACCAACTGCCGCATGCTCAGTCCACTAGGTGGATTGATGCCGATGCCTTCAAAGAATCAACAGCTGACGGTTTTGACAGAAGAAGAATTGCTAGCAAAAGGCCTAGATATTGGCCACCATATTGTTAAAAAGCAAGTAGATGTCGCTAGCGGATCATAGGTCAAACGAAAACGAAAATAATCATAGCTAAACTTAACTAAAATGAAACAAATGACACAACGAATGCAACTGCTACATGGCTCTCTTTCATTGGGAAAGAGAGCTTTTTATTCCTTCTTTCATTCTTCCTTCCATAGTTCTTATTTCGAAATTCAATCATTTGGGTCATAGAGTGATTGACTTATGATTAACCCGTTATTTATAAAAAAGGAACTGAATCTAAAATATAGGTAGATAAATTGGAAGAAATGTAAAAATTAATTATTTTGGCAGGAATAAGAGTGAAAAAGATTGAAGTTGGTTTCTAAAACCCTTTTAAGGAGGAATATTGGTTGAAAAAAATATTTTGTTTGGTGTTGCCCCTATTGTTATTTGTTTTATCTGGATGTCAAGGAAATCAAACGGTGGAAGAAAGTAAAAACATGCTAAATATTGGGGTTGTAGGATCTAAGCCATCGGTTAACGAAGAGAATGTCCAATTTATAGAACTAACATTGGATAGATTAATAAAGGATCAGAATATAACTTTAGACGCTTTGTTTATTATGCCTGATAAGTTACAAGAAGCTTCCAAAAAGCCGTATAAACCAATCTATAAAACTGGGAAATATTCCATTTATTTTGTAGATAGCGCAAGCTCATACCTTCCTTTTACCGAAGACGATATGACCTATGAAAGCGCACCGAAAATAAAAGATGGAATGTATATCATGGGAATTTTAAAAGGAACAAATAAGGAGGTCATCAAAATCAAAGGCTACGGATTGAAAGATGATAAAAAAACGGATAAAAATATAAAAGAAGTATATAGTACGGTATTTTTAGATATTGCAACTGATAAGTATCTTAAATAGTTACGTTGTGATTGCTCTTACATTTTTTGACCTACATAAAAAGCCCCCTACAAAAATGGTGTAGGGGGAGTAATTTATAAAAGAAGATAACCTATTGTACAGCGTAAAAATGGGAATATTCTCGGAAATATTTGTAATGGCTGTTTGAGCCTGAAACACCAAAAGTGGCACTAAAAATACCTGTATCAACACCAGCTTGTCCAGTTAAGGTTGTACTACCATTATTAAAGAAATCTCCATCTACGAGGTAATCAATGCCTACTTGTCTATCATCGATCCACGCCTCTACTTTTCCACTAAAACCTTTAGAAATACCATTGTACTCTCTTTCAATAGATGCATATCTAATTTGGTCGATCCATTTAGCGCTTCCAGAGGTATTTGTTCGAGCAATAACTATAAGATCAGGTGTCCAACTTTTTTTCACCTCTAATGTAGTTCTATATTCTCTCCAACCTGTAATTTTACTTGAAGCAATAAGTGATTTAGATTGTAACTTAGCTTCTTCTTCCATAACTTCCTCAAGAGTTCTATCAGAATATTTCGCTATTCTTTTCAATGCTTCTTCATATGTAATTTCTTCTACACTTACCTCTTTTTCTGTTTTCTTGTCTAACGTAGCCTCTCAGCAGAAGTAAATCCAGCAAAACACATCAAAGATAATATCATGCTTACAAAAATTGAAAACGTTTTTTTCATTTTGTATTCCTCCCTATATAGTTATTATTTAGTATAATAAAACACAGATATATGTTTGTCTATTCCAAAAAAGGGAAAAATACACAAAAATACTATTTTTATCTCTTTATTAATGGTATGTAAGCTTGTCAAGTAGAAATATCTCTGTAAAAGAAGAAAATCGAGAGAAAAAGAAGGAATAGATGGATGATCTATTCAAGAATTAAAATAGAAAACGAAGAGGAAGCGGTCACTTAAGTAGAGTAAGTATACCGCATCCCAACAAATCTGAGTAATGATGAAGATAAAGCATCCAAATCAACAAGAAAACCACTAATGTTGCTGGCAATGGGAAGTTATAGCTCAAGGAAATGAAGATTATTTGTACTAAAAATATAAATCGAAAATAAGTAAAGGTTTTTAAAATATGTAAAATGCATAATAAAGTAAAAAGTGCTTGCTGAGTAAAGTAGTTAAATCTTCATTAGTACATAAAGTAAATGGTTGGCAATAAAAGTATCTAGATAAATATCAGGAATAAAGCTTAAATTTTCATTTCCACAGTTCTTCCGTGAATCAAGGTTCTTGGAGAAAACATGTGAGAAGCTAATCCCACTCCCTCGACAGCTGTTTTTGCAATTGACTAAGCAAGCGTTTCGTTTCGGGAGTAAGAGAAGGTCTCTTCAGAGCTGACCTTTGTTTTTGCTGATATACCATCATATTCCATTCGTGTTCCTGTGCTAGCCAGATTCGGCGCTTGATCTGCTCCCAGCGGCGACAGGCCAATGAGATGGGGACCCGGAAAGCTAGAGCTAGCTGGTGTAACCAATCCCGTTCGTATTTAGGCATGGGTAAGGTTTGAAGCAAATAAAAAGGCATAGCTGCATACAACTGAAAGTGTCCGGCTTGCATTTCTTGTAAGTCGCGTAGAGCAGGTGGCAATGACAACTGATTGCCAGAATGGCGCAACGGGTGGCATAATTCATGAAAAAATTCGGCTCGTCGTTCTACTTCTGACAGATGCTGATGTAAAAAAATCAGAAAGTCTCCACTATTCTCGCACCATCTTACGTGGGATGGTAATCTTGTAAAAGCAATTTCTCCTCCAAATAACTCTGCAATCTCTTCCAGGTGTAATTCCTCAGGAGCTAGAAATCCATACCGTTGATACCTAGCTGTAATCCATTCCTCTAAGGGTGTCATTTGATATAATTCGAGATTCATGAAAACCTCCTCCCTCTAAATTATACCCTAAAAACAGGAATATTTGTTCGTATTCCAAGGAAATATCCTGCTTAATTTTATATGATGGTCGTATATAAGAAAAAAAAGGATAATTGCAAGCGTACGGGACGCATCCAATTATCCTTTTTCTTTTGTACGGGGAGAACAGCTATGCCTTGGCTCCGGCAACTACTTTAAATTCTTTCCCATTTAAGATTTCTTTACGCAATCGCAGCATTTTTTGATCCAAGCTATTTGCTGCTTCAGCGGCTTCAGTCAATTCATGTAAGACATAAGGCGGCACCTGCTTATCGTACTTATAGTACAAAATATGCTCAAGGCTCGCCCAAAAATCCATGGCTAAGGTCCGGAGTTGAATTTCTGCATTTACCCATTGTGTTCCTTCATTTAGAACAAGAGGGACCTGAACGATGAGATGCAGGCTTTGATAGCCATTTGGCTTTGGAGAGGCTATGTAATCCTTAATCTCAACAAGGCGCAAATCCTCTCGCTGTTTAAAGTGATCCGCAATGCGATAAATGTCTTCAACAAAGGCACAAACGATTCGAACACCAGCTACATCAAACAGCTTGTCTCGCACGCTTTCTAAAGTCTTTGGCAAACGTTTACGCTCTAGCTTTTTCATGATACTAGCCGGTTCTTTTAAACGCGTTTTAATATGTTCAATAGGGGAATATCCATCTTGCAGCTTCCATTCTGTATTCACGATCATGATCTTCGTTTCCAATTCGCGTAAAGCAAATTGATAATGAAAGGCCATGTTTTTCCAGACATCCATATTTTCTAGCATAGGTACGCTCCTTGTATTTCTGTGACTTGCATGCTAAGCCTAAATCAATTCATAGGCACGGTGAGCAAAAATTAATTTATTGTACGTGATGATTGTACCTGATGGTTGTGGGAGAAATGTGTAAGCGGCGAAAAAGGACGTTGCTGATTGAAACAGCAACGTCAGATCAGGAAATATGACATCATTTCAAACAAACGGTGCTCGTCTTTT
The DNA here is from genome assembly GCF_001645205.1 of Brevibacillus sp. SKDU10. NCBI lineage: Bacteria > Bacillati > Bacillota > Bacilli > Caryophanales > Paenibacillaceae > Brevibacillus > Brevibacillus sp. SKDU10. Next base: position 91,377 of record NZ_LSSO01000180.1, read on the forward strand.
TGCAATCAACGGTCTAGACCATTTAATCAATATTTTTACCAAGAAACAATAACAGCTTCATGTATGATCAATGTAAAATGGAGTATTAAGCCGAAGTAGTTTGACGCTGAAAGCCTTTAAAACGTGTTCCTTGATAAGAAACGATACCATGGTCTCCTTCGGCTAGCAGTCCGTATTGAGATCCAGTCAATTGAAATTCTTTGCGTTCACCACTCACTAATTCAAAGGTTACATAATATGAAGTGTGGGAAGCATGATTTCCAGAACCGCCAGACACTTGAAAACGCTTTGAAACAATGTGAGCTTGTTTACTTTCGACAGGAGAATGATTATTAGTTGTCCAGGTAAATAGAGCACGACCAATCACGAAAATAAAGCCACCAATTACAATCACAGGAATCACGTTAGCCATAAAAGAGAACGTGAAATCAAACATGGGTGAACCAGGCTCAAGTGGATTAGAAAAAAACAAAGTGGAATCCTCCTAATTACAAAAATAGGGAATATTCACTTGTATTATAGCATAAGTAGCAGCGGTTTACAGTTTATACCACCTTGTGAATCAGAATGGGTGTCACATAACCTTCAATAAGTGCTGCGAGCAAGACAAGCGGTAAAATAACCAAAATATAGGTTTTAAGTGACTTGAGGATCGCATTTTTAACAGAATACTGATGTCGATTGCGCGAAAATAGGCGGCGAAACACAGTAAGACTAAGAAAAATGCCAACACTTCCACTCAAGAAAATAGCAATCATCTCAATAATGCCATGAGGGAGGATTCCGTAAACTAAGATATCTATCCAAGGCTGGTTCTGAATCGCAACAGACGCAAGTAAAATACTAATCGTGCTAATGGTGATAATACCTGAAAAGGCAGGTAAAACAATTAGCGGAATGATTCCGATTACCACGGACAAAAGGGTCGCTTGCGTATTATTTTTAAAAATAGACCAGAAAAAATTGGTGGGTGTTCCGCCTGACTTGATCCCTTTTGCCTCAAAGGCTTGAGCAAGTGTAGTCAACAGCTCTTTAACCGTTTGCGGATTTTTTACAATGAGCATATAAAAAACAACAGCGATGATTAAGGACACGAATGTAAGAATCCAAAAACCTTTCTTGTAATCTTTGCGGAAATGTTCCCATTCTTGGGCATACAAATCACGAAGCATAGCATTTCTCTCCTTATCAGTTAAAAATAATGGTTTGTCTACTTAGTTATGTACACCTAAAAATCATGATTGCAACAATAATACGCATGTAATAACGGTAACGCGGTTTGGTATTCACCTCAGTTCTTTAAAGCTTTAAATGATTCATGGGTGCTTAAACTTTGCTTTCCTTTACTAAAGACCTATAACCATATTATTTATATTACCATCCAAGTAAATTTAAGAACATGTCGAGCATGAATTCCTTGTGGTACAAAACAGCATTAACTAAAAATTCTTTTCAATGAAAAAGAAAGCAGAAGATGATGTCGCAATCGGGAAAACAATGGTAAAATAAAGAAAACGAGGCCCTCTTTATCTAGAATGTACGCTGATAACGTCACTATTGTAAGCTGACAGTCTAAGCCAAGAGAAAGGAGTGTTTCTTTGATCCCTAAAAAACATCAAAAACTACGCTGGGCGGCTTGGATTAGTTTAGCTTTGTTGCTTCTTCTGAAAGCTTCCTTTCCACATAATACCACGCTTTTATACCGCCTTTTACAGCAGTTAGGCATTCCTACGAGAATAGATTCATTCCACGTAGATGGTATATTCCTTCTCTTATTATTTATCTGTGTGCTTGTCCTTTTCCTAAAAGAATACGGAGCAGGTAAAACAATTGTGACACTATGGATTGCTGTACCCGTTGCAACTTATCTTCTTTTAAGCGGATTTCAATCTTTTATTGCCAATGGTGTCTATGCACTTGATTATGAGAAGAAAAGAAGCTCCTGTCACTATCAAAGTGACGCAGATGGGTTAATTAAAGGAAGCTGTCAATTTCGTATTAAAAATTACGGTGGCCAAGAAGTCCATTTTTCCATAGATATGCCCTTTCATCTATTCGATGATAACACTACTGAGCCAGAACCGTTGCGAGCCGAGTATGTAATTCAACCACGTGCAGAAGAGATTTTTGAAATGCCGTTTCAGATTCGTCTGGCCCAAACAAATCAAACCGATGAATCGGAAAGAATAGTGAGCGGTAGCATTACAAATCCAGAAATTATGGTGCAGGCAGAGGGGCATGAACGGAAACTGTAGAAGGAAGGCTTTTAAAAAAAAGCAAATACATTCGATCAAGCTAGACTAAGATGAAAGCGCAAGAAGATAGTCTAAATAATAGATATCTTTTTGCGCTTTTTGTGTTTTGAAAAATAGGATAGATCGTCATGCTTTTGTAATCGAACGCTTCTCAAGAGAGGCAAGCTACTACTGATATGGTGGGAGATATTTATTCTGGCACAGCGATCTGTAGTGTTTGCAGATCAGAGCCGTCAGTGTTCACGGTTCTAAGCTGATATGTGGATTCAGCAGGCCAGCCGATATCTTCTAAGAAAAGCAGCTTGTTCTGTTTATGAAAATAGACAGGTGAATCAGCATGCTTATGTAAAGTGGTGATTTGCTTAGCCTGTTTTGTAGCTACATCCATGGTAAACAATTCATACTCAAACGTTTTGTTTGATGAGGCAGGTGAAACAGCAGAAAAGGCGATCTGCTTATCATCTGGCGAAATATGAACATCATACATCTCAGGAGTTCCGAGTGCCTCATTGACTGGTAGATAGTTAGCCAACGTTTTTCCCTGTAAATCGGTAGCAAATAATGAAAGCTTATCTTGGCTAAAATCGCGATTATCAGAAGTATTGGTAAATTTGGTGAAGAATAGCTTCTGTCCGTCCGATGATATTGACAGGTCTGACATCTGATATTCTTTATCGTGTGTAATTTGCCGTTTATTCTTCCCCTGTACATCAATAGAAAAAAGATCATAATCATGGGGGCGCTTAGAAGCGATTGGAGAGTAATTTTTAAATACTCCGGCTTTTAAATAATAGACGGTTTGATTATCAGGGGCAAAAATGGCGTCTGTGATCAGTTCATGAGGCTCTGATAAAAGATGCAGCTCAGAGCCATCGGCATTCATAACATAGAGTGCTTGCTCCGCTGTCTTTTTCTCTGCTTCTATAGGTTGAGCCAGAGTAAGGATTTTTTTCCCGTTGCTGGAGTAGACAGGCTGAAACAAGGAATGACCAGAAAGACTGACTAGCTTTTTGACGTCTGTTCCATCTGGATTTGCTGTATAAAGACTAGCTACCCCATTAATCGAGTAGGAAAAAAGCAGCTTAGAGTCATCTGGAGCAATATCAATCCCTGCTTCTAAACCTGTTTTTCCTACATTCATTCCAGTGTTGGATGCGTACAGGGATCCTGTCGCCCACAGACCGATTGTTAAGCAAAATGCCACTCCTAAAAATAACCAATTGCGTGTTTTTTTGTTCATTTTGATCACCTCTGTATTTTTCGTTAGACAGTGCAAAGAAGGCCGACAAAAACGGCAGAGGACATTCCAAACAGTAATCCTAAAAACGGCATTCTCCCAATTAACTTGTATTGAACCCAATAAAGACAGGCCCAGCCAAGGAGAAAACAGATAGGAAAAATAGCAAAAAACCAGCCGAAGAGTAGAATGCCACTAAACCATTTTATAAGCGGATATAGCATTATTAATAATAAGGTTAAATTTGCTGTATGGATTACATTTCTTCGTTTACGCTCCGAGAGGGCTAGGTGTAAAGGTTTTTTCCAAGCCGTCATTACGAGCGTAATCCAAGAGAGAATGAGTAACAAAGCTGTGTTAGCTAACAAGAAATTACGAATCCATTTTGCTCCAAGAAAACCGACATATCCCCAATACAAAAAAGAGAAGGTAAGTAGAATAAGTATCGTGCTGATCAAAAGCTTGCGCTGGAAAATATGTTCTGGATTCCAATAGAACCAAAGCAACGAACTTCCAAGCAGCATTCCAATTACCATAGGAAGAGGGAGAAATGCCTGTAGAATAAACAAGGCGTATAGGTAATAGAGAATGGTGAACAAAATGGTGCCTGCTCCCACCAGCAGTAATAATAGACGATAGTGGGGAGCTTGGGATTCCTGTAATTCTTGACCAATTTCCTGCTCGCCACCAAAATCACAAATAGCTAATCGCTCTGCCTCCTCCTGAGAATAACCGGCTTGCAGATAGTCACGTTGCAACTGGTGCAGATGGTCTAGAAATTCTTCTGCTAGCTCAATTCGATCCTGCTCACTAAATTCTCCATGAGATAAAATAGAGGAGACATACTCTTCTAGCCGACTCATACAAAGCCCTTGGAAACCTTACTCACCAGTGAGTGAATCGTATTCCAATCCGATACTTTTCGCTGTAACTCCTCTGCTCCAGCATCTGTAATCTTATAATATTTGCGTCTTCCTTGAGCTTCATTATCTCCCCAATAGGAGGTGACCCATCCCTTTTTATGCAGTCGATTTAAAGCTGGATAAAGAGTACCCTCACTCATGTGGTATAAATTATCACTTTTTTCCTTTAATTCTTTTGTGATTTCATAGCCATACATATCACGTTCAGCAATTAAGGAGAGTAATAAAATGTCGATGCTTCCTTTCATTAGCTCCTTATCCAATAGGCTCAGCTCCTTTCATTTTTTATATTGTATAACGATGTATCTTGTATTGCAATACGATGTATGTAAACGTAGCCATAATGAAAACAGCCCTTTCTTGGAGTGGAGTAATGCCATCCAGTCATAGGGCTGTTTCAGAATGTACATTCAGCTTGATTGCTCATTGTCATGCTGTTGGTTCGCTCCCATCTAGCTAAGTCTTTGAAGTAACAGGTTGTTCAAAGGCAAAGGCTCAATTTGTATCAACCGATCTTGTTATGATGGAATTAAAATCCGTTAACTGCTTTGTATGCATTTACGCGACCATTTTGGTAGCTAGTGCCTGTAGCAGATGTTTGATCAGCTGTAGATAATACACGATCGACGATTTGTTGGTTTGTAGCATTCGGTTGTTTACCCCAAGTTAATGCTAGAACAGATACAGCAACTGGAGTAGCCATGGACGTACCAGACATATTGGTGTAGCCACTGTTTTTGTAAGTGGAGTATACTGATACACCAGGAGCAGCAATGTCAACCCATTTTCCATAGTTGGAGAAATAAGCTAGTCCATCGTTAGAATCAGTAGCAGCTACAGCAAGTACGTTGTTGTAGGCAGCAGGGTAGGTAAGAGAGGAAGATCCGTTGTTACCTGCGGCAGCTACGATGATTTTGTTTTTGCCCCAAGCATAGTTAATAGCATCTTGGAAGGATTGTTGGAAAGCCCCGCCCCCAAGTGACATAGAGATAATGTCGGCGCCATTATCAGCAGCCCAAGTTACACCCTTAATGATGTCAGAGGTATAGCCTGAACCTTGAGCATTTAGAACTTTTACCGGGATAATTTTAGCTGAACCGTCAACCCCGCTGACCCCAATACCATTGTCACCGATAGCTGCAGCTAGACCTGCGCAATGCGTACCATGGCCATGGTCATCATTGGGAGAGGTTACACCAGGGACAAAGCTCTTTCCAGGCAATAGGCTATCCTTTAGATCAGGATGGTCTAATTGGACACCTGTGTCTAAGATAGCTATTTTCTTTTCGGACCCTTTAATAACATCCCATGCCTCATATGAATTGATTTTTTTGTGGTGCCATTGGCTGCTGATTAGAGGATCGTTTGGTGTGTAATCTACATGATACAGCATGTTGTACTCAACAGATTCTACATTTGGATCCGATAGATATTTTTGTTTGAATTCCTCAGCTTGTCCATCTGGAACTTTTACTAATTGCCATTCTGAAGTTCCGTTACCCAACTCCTCTACTTCTTCACCACCTAGAGTAGAATGAATTTGTTCTGTGTCAATAGGTACTAGAGTTTGTTTGAATTTTACCAATATTTCGTCATCTTTAAACTCACCTTTTGCGGGAGCATCAGCGGATTGTACTTGATGCTCAACTTTTTCAGTCATCGAAGCGAAAACATTGATAGGTAAGAGAGTGGCTAGCGCGGTGCAAAGAGAAAGGACTTTTAGTGATTTTTTCATTTTTAACAACATCTCCTTATAAAATATTTTGTTACTGTCTAAATTATACGAAAATTACAAAAAAACACAATATATAACTTATCGACAAAAAATGTCTAAATTTATAATTTTATGTCGGAATGTTAATTTTAAAATAACAATTTGTGTCATTATTTTTTTGTAGAATCAATTGGTTTTTGTAAAAAAATCGGAGATAATATATAAAAGTTAGATAAATAAAGAATAAATCAGGAGAATCTATACATAAAGTAATCTGGAATTCTAGAAACATTTTCGTAACATGTTAGAGAAATGGAGAAAAAAAGCCTAAATTTTTTGGGATAAATTTATGGAATTATCAAAAAATATCAGATCAAGCAGCTATAGCGAGGTTGTGAAAAAACATTATTTGTAAATTTTAGAAAAATTAAGTTATTATTTTACTTCATTCTCCTTGACTAATTTGCCTGTAATGGAGGCTAAAGCTTGTATAGATTCCTTCGTTTGTATATGAGAGGAAAGAGGTTTTGTGGTGAAGTGAGGAATTTTACAGCTAATAGACTGAAAAACGAGTAAAAGAGCAGGAAGGTAAAAACGACGGAATGTGAACAATTTGAGCAACTACTCACAAACCCCTTACACTGATTATTGTGTTGCAAGCTACAAAGAAGTTTTAATAAGGACTTAATTTGAAAGAGTTATAAATCGGGGACGCTTCAGAAATAAATAGGATTGAATTAGCAGGAAAAGAATGCATTTGCATAAAAAGTAAAAAAGAGCAGGAGGGAATAAAGATGTATTGCAATTCACAATCAAGGAGAGGATAAAATGCTGATTGTAAGGCAACAGGAAGTGAAACAGTTGCTTAGTATGAAAGAAGCTATTGAAGCCGTGTCTCATTCTTTGATTGAATTTTCGAACAAAAGGACGATTAGTCCCATTCGATTGTCTGTACCTGTAAAACAAGGCAACGGTACAGCTTTGTTTATGCCAGCTCTTGTTCCAGCTATGGAGAGCCTTGGCATGAAATATGTTTCCTTTTTTCCAGATAATAAGACAAAAGGGAAGTCTAGTATTACAGGGCTTATGATCCTCTGTGATGTGCAGACGGGAGAACCCCTTCTGTTATTAGATGCGTCCTATTTGACGATCGTACGTACGGGTGCAGTATCTGGTTTAGCTACTCAGCATTTGGCTCGTCAGGATGCCAGCATTCTTGGAGTGATTGGTACAGGGGCACAAGCGCACGGATTAATCTTAGCTATGCTAGCGGTTCGACCACTTAAGGAAATCCGGCTATATAATCGCACACAACAAAAGGCAGAGCAACTTAAAATAGAGCTACAGCAGTCTCAACAAGAAAGAGACTTGCTGATACACGTAGTACCAGAGGCAAATCAAGCTGTTGCAGGAGCAGATATTGTAATTACCGCAACCAATGCAACAAAACCCGTTTTTTCAGCAGACGCAATATCTGCGGGAGTTCACATCAATGCGATAGGATCATTTCAGCCTCATATGCAGGAGATTCCTACAGATGTACTTACAAAGGCCGATAAAGTGATTGTAGAGGGGAAGGAAGCCGCTTTAGCAGAGTCGGGAGATTTGCTACTGCCTATACAGGAGGGAGTTTTTTCTAGCCAACAAGTGTACGCTGAGCTAGGGGAGATTGCGGACGGTCAAAAGCCAGGGAGAGAAACTGCGAATGAGATAACATTATTTAAATCAGTAGGTCTAGCTGTAATGGATGTGGGAGTGGCTTGGGCAATCTATAAAAAGGCGAGACAAGCAGGTATAGGTCAAGAAATTGAGCTTCTGTAGACAAGATATGTATGAAACAGCTATTTTTTCGCTAAAAGAGAGTCCTCGGCAGTCGGAACAGGGCTGAATGAATCAGACGCGAGATATTTCTGCTGAGACCCAAGAGTACGTATTATGCAAACGAAATTTCTCCATGAGCTATTTATATGTAAAATAACATTGTTTTGCAAAAGGAAACGAAGATAGACCTCCTTTGGTGGCATAAGTCAGGAGGTCTATTTGTTATTTTACCTTCTGTTTCTTAAGAACTTTTACCATTACTGCTAATCGAGTAAAACCCCTTTAAAACAAGCATGCTATAACTACTGGGGGTGTTAGCATGAAACAAATGTATACGGCTATGATATGGAGTTTAGCAATGGTACTGAGTCTATCTCTAGTGGGGTGCTCTACTCATTCTCCAGGTGGCACGAATACGCAAATTGGCATTCAGGATTACAAAAGTGATCGTCGCAATAACCATGAATTTGTAGAACCTGGACCAGTGAAAATGATGTACCAAGGAAAAAATACAAATAGCTATCAGTTAACCGCCGTGGAGGAACGGGCAAAGAAGGTGCCAGGCGTACTTGATGCAAAAGCGATTATTTATGGAGATACCATGGTGATCGGTGTAATCACAGATGGAACTCCTAACGGAAAGTATGAACGAAAGCCGATTCAACGTGATCCAACGAGTGAACTACGACCAAAGCTAAGCTTAAAATTAAATGTTGATGGACACGATAATCGGATTATTCGGGGCATACGAGACACATTAATTCGTCAGGATAAGGCACGTCTCGTCTTTATTACGCCTGATTATAAAATGTATAAACGAATTCTATCTATCCATGACAGATTGTTGGCAGGTGAGTATGTGGACGATAGTGAATTCAGACGTTTAATTAATGATGTAGGTGCATATACAGAGGGCTTTAGTGCTTACTAGAGGTTGATAGGTACGCAGGTACTTTCTAAAGTACCTGCCGCCTTTTATTTTCAAACAAATATACATAATACTTCGCAAAATGAGATAAATAACGGTACAAAAATGTAGCAGTACTACGCAAGGGATTGTAGAGGAGAATGGTTAACTCGTAATCAAGTCTAGGGCAGGGGTTGCTACAGAATGATTAGGTTGCTCAAATGGGGATTCCATGTACAATTGGATATGTATTACAGGTAACAAAAATAACATTCTCATCGTCATATATGTAACAGCCAATACCTAACATATAAAACCAATGAAGACAAATCCCAATTAGAAGCAAGCAGCCGTTTTAGTATGGTACCGCTCTCTACTTCCTACAATCGGTTACCAGCTTTTATACATGATTGTTGCTTTGAAATGATGGGGGAGCGGGAGTGGATGGAAATGGATGTGAGATGTTGCCATGAGTATGAATAAAAATCAAAAACAATTATATAAGTCATATAAGTTATTTTTGCAAGGATTAACAAATCAACTAAATCGTATAGAGCAGTATCTGGAGCAATATGTTTATGAACAAAATCGGCAGTCAGCTCAAGCCATTTACCACATGGCTCAGACTTGGAAAGAGAATGTCTCTATCTATGGTTTAGCGGCAATTGGCAACGTAGCTGATTTATTAATAAAGGAATTTGAATGGACACAAACGGATTGTGAAAAAAGACTGACTCCTCAACAGCTTCAGAGAGCTCATATGCTAATTAGTCAATTAAAAATGGAACTGAGCTTTAGTCACGTGGAAACGGTACAGGAAGAGAAACAAATGCAGGAGGATCGGCTAGTAAATAAAAAAGCATATCGATTGCTTTTAATTGATGACGATGAGGTTTTGCGAGCCTATCTACTCAAGCGCCTTTCTCAAGAGGGATATCTTGTGGAAGAGGCTACTAGTGCGGAAGAGGCGAAGCGATTATTATGTGAGCGAACCTTTGATTTAATCATGCTCGACCTAACGATGCAACCTCAGTCTGGGTATGAGATTTTTGAATATGTAAGAAATGATCTCGTCTTAAAGTGGATTCCACTGGTCGTATTATCTGGAAAAAAGGATAGGAAGGATAAGATTAGATGTTATCGGATGGGAGCGGACCATTATGTAACCAAACCCTTCCATTTTGAGGAACTCGAGGCCTGTATCTACCGCCTGCTTACGAGAACTCAGTACTATGAGCATATGGCTTTTCGTGACCCATTAACAGGGGTGAACAATCGACGCTCTTTTGATCATCAGTTGCAGGTAGAACTGGCTCAAACCCGCAGGAAACAGGAGCCCATATCTATAGCTTTTCTTGATATCGATTATTTTAAAAAGATTAATGATATTTATGGACATCATATTGGTGATCTAGTATTACAAGGGGTGGGACATAAAATACAGCAAAGCTTACGTGCAACAGATATATTAGCGCGTTATGGAGGCGAGGAATTTGTAATCGCCTTCCCTGGAACGTCTGCTGAGCAGGCTACAATGGTTTTAGAGCGAATCCGAGATCAGCTACAGCAATCTCCTGTATTACAAATAGATGGCCGAGATTTTCATATTACGTTCTCGGCAGGAGTTGCTGATTGGGACCATATAATGCCGCAGCACAAATGGCTGGAGCTAGCGGATCGGGCTATGTACAAGGCGAAGCGCCAAGGGCGTAACCAAGTTGTTAGAGCCAAGCTGGAACTGGGCAAGCCTGAGAATGAGCCGGAAGCAAAAAAGAAAAAATGCTTGCTTATAGCTGACGATGATCAAATGATTCGCTCAATCGTAAGAACAAAGCTTGCACATTTAGAAGTGGATATCGTAGAAGCCATAGATGGGAAAGAGGCGCTGGAAGCTATGAGGAAAAAGCGACCACAGCTTTGTATTTTAGGTGGAATCATGCCTGAAATGGATGGATTTTCCTTGTTGCAGATCATTCGACAAGATCAAGCATTGCGTAAGATGAGAATCATAATGCTTTCAACAAGAAATAGTCAAAAAGATATCATTCAAGGATTGTCGTTAGGGGCAGACGATTATATGTCAAAACCGTTTTCAATGCTTGAATTGGAATTGCGTGTAAAGAGGCTGTTGTATGCCGAGTAATGACAAACCTATATGTGTATCAAAAGAGTAAGAGGCTTACGATCAAGCGAATCTTACTCTTTTTTTCTGTCATAAAAAGCTTCATAAAAAGTACAGGCATCATTTCCGTGGAAATAATGCCTGTAAGCGGCATGAAGCCTAATGCTTACAAGTCGCCTACACCTTTACGTAATTTAACTAACAACTGTAATAATTGCTGTTGCTCATCTTTTGATAGAGGGGCAAAAAAACTAGTTTGATAATGCTCTCGGATTTTCATTAATGATTCTTCTACCATACTTTGATACTGATCTACTAGCTTAACCACATAACTACGGGAATCTTGAGGATGTGCTTCCTTATAAATAAATCCCTTTTTAAATAATCCAGGCAAAATTCGAGAGATAGTCGTTTTGTCACGTAAGGTAATCTCCCCTAGTTCTGTTGGGGTAACACCATTTGTTTTATATAAGACAGCAAGCATTTGCCACTGTTCAGGGGTGAGATCGTAAGGCTTTAATACCTTATTCGTTTCCTCACGGGTAAGCTGACCAATTCGATGAAGATTATGACCTAAACTATTACATACATCAGCTAAGTACGAGCTAGGGTTCATAAACAGGGTCCTTTCCATTCAAAAAGCGTTTTCCTTTTATATAACCACAGATAGAAAGCTTCGTCAAAGCAAGACACACGTTGCTTTCGTGTAATGTCTAAGGAAATAGAAAAGAAAAAGCGAAAAGGATAGTATGTTTTATCAGTATATTTCCTTCGGTAATGAAAATGCTTGTAGCAAAAATCATAGGTGTAGAAGGGGTTTATTAGATTCGTGCTAGGGTTTTTCAATTTAAAGAGGAGTATCATTGGAAATGAAATGATGATAAGGAGCGAGTAAAAACATGAATGAACAGGCAAATTCATCTGGAAATATAGGAGTTATAGGCTTTAGTCATATCACTCTACAGGTCTCAAATCTGGAACAATCTTTACGTTTTTATTGTGAGAAATTGCAAATGAAAATGGTTCATCAAGGCAGAACAGATGCATACTTGGAATGGGGAAGTGCTTGGATATGCCTATTGGAGAGGCCGGAAATATTTCCGATTAAACTTGAGCAACAGCACCTTCATCATTGTGCCTTCTATATAAACGAGGAGGATTTTGACATGGCAGTGGATCTGCTACGTAAGAGGGAAATCATGCTAGTAAAAGGCCCCATTTTTCGTGGAGGGGGCAAAAGCGTATATTTTCATGATCCCGATAAGATTATGCTAGAACTACATACCAGTACGTTGCATCAAAGGATGAGTAATTGGACCTAAATCATCACTTACCTATAATTTGGAAAAAAACATAGATGCATCCTTTTTCTAGGTGCAATTTGGAAATGTTACAGCTTGAAATGAGCAGAATCAGTGGGTAAAATGAACTAGAGAATATGGTTCTTAAGATTTACTTCTGATTTTTATGAAACAGCGTCCGGCTTGAGGGAGGTATCAAATTGAGATATCGATATAGAGGAGCAGGTATTGGATTTCTGCTCGGTTGCTTATGGTGGTGGCTTGGCGCCGTTTCTCAGGTCTCTTTTCAATCTGTCTATGTTCCATTTTTTTTAGCGGTTCTCCAAGGTGCATGCGGCTTTTATTATGGAAAAAAGCTTGAGGACTATAAAAAACAGGCTCATCATGATTCACTAACAGAAGTTCTGGTTAATCGACAGTTTTTTAAAATGATGGACAGGGAAATTCAAAAAGCGAAAATCAACGAATATTCAGTCACATTACTGGTCATTGATCTGGATCATTTTAAAAAATACAACGATGAACATGGTCACTTGGAAGGCGATAGGCTCTTGCAGCGCTTTGCGGGATTTTTACGTGAAAATGTGAGGGGAAATGATCTAGTTGGACGGTGGGGAGGAGAGGAATTTGTGGTGCTGCTTCCGGATACCTGCCTAGAGGTAGGAGTGGATGTAGGTCTGCGTTTACAGAACAAAATTAGACAGGAAGTAGGCGAAGTGACAGTTAGTATAGGGGTAGCTTCCTATCCCGATCATGCTGCTACAGCTACGGAGCTTACTGCCTATGCAGACCAAATTATGTACCAAGCTAAAAAACAACGTGATTGCTTATATAGTGGTCCAGTGGGCGGGGAGATAAAATTTTGGCATCGTGACACCAACCACATTCCACTTCATTGAACACATATACATGAATGTATGTAACAACGTACACAATAGAAAAGAGCTAAGATGAAACCAGGATACCCCTGGTTTTTTTGATGACGAAAAAAGATTGGGGAGCATCTGATACAAATGACCTATGTATTTGGCAAGCAAACATTTTGTTAACAATTTGCTATCAAATGTCAAAAAATATCTAAATGCTACCAGTTAATTAATGTATATATTATCAATAAATGTAAATAGAGTATGTTTTTGTTTAATTTTTATGGAGGAAATAAATGATTTTTTTACAAACAAATAAAAAATAAAAACGCTAAAAACCCTGTCATCTAGCGGTTTATCAAATCTTATTAATATCTTTACAAAAACTTAACATAGTTTTGTCGAATTTTGACTATAAATCAATTTACGTAGAAAACCATGTTTTATATAATCGTAGAGGTGATAATTCTGAAGGAGTGAGATTTCTTCCATGATCAAATCTAACAAAACAACATTCTTCGATCTTTTTGAACAGCAAGCTGCGACTGTACATAAAGGTTCCCATCTCTTTTTTGAAATGGTTAGTAACTACCAAAATTTACAGGAGAAAGTAGCTGAAATTAAAGCAGTTGAAAAAGAAGGCGATGCTGTTGTTCGTCAAATAATGAACCAGTTGAACTCAACATTTATCACACCGTTGGAACGTGAGGATATTCATGCGTTGGCTCATACACTGGATTCCGTTATTGACTTGATTGATGGTACTGCAGAATGCATGTATCTCTACCAGGTAAAACAAGTAGACAAGCGTGTTCTAGCTCAAGCAAATATCCTACACCAGCTAACCTCTAAACTAATTGAATTGATTCGCACTCTACGTAAGCTGGATCATAACGTAGTAGAGGGTATCGCAAAGGATATTAAAGCACTTGAGCATGAATCAGATGCGAACTATCGTAAAATGGTTTCTGAGCTGTTGAATACACCAGGGCAAGACCCAATTGAAGCGATTAAGCTGAAAGAGATATATGAAAAACTGGAAGACTGTGCTGATTTTGCTGAGGACGTCTCTAATCTGGTTGAAGGGATTGTGCTGAAGAATGCTTAATCTGTCGCCAGAACTAATCATCCTTATTCTTGTGGTGATTATGGCTTTAAGCTTTGACTTTATCAACGGATTCCATGATACAGCCAATGCAATTGCAACCTCGGTGTCAACTCGTGCGCTAAGCCCACGTACGGCCATTCTCATGGCTGCAATCTTTAACTTGGTCGGTGCGCTGACTTATACGGGTGTTGCCAAAACGATTGGCAGCGATATTGCTAATCCATTTCAGCTAGAAAATGGTTTAGTGGTAGTTCTTGCAGCTTTGGTGGCTGCAATTCTTTGGAACCTGATTACTTGGTGGTTCGGCATTCCTAGCTCTTCCTCCCATGCATTAATCGGTGGAATTGCAGGTGCGGTGGTTGGAGCTGAAGGCTTTAGTGCGGTTAATTATGGTGGCTTTATCAAAATCATTCAAGGTTTGATCTTTTCTCCGCTCATTGCCTTTGTAATTGGCTTTATTGTTATTAAACTTGTTTCCAAAATCGTCGCTAACATGCCTTATCACAAGACAAACAGAGGCTTCCGTTACTTACAGGTGCTGTCTGCTTCCTGGCAAGCATTTAGCCATGGTGCAAATGATGCACAAAAGACGATGGGAATCATAACTTTTGCAATGGTTTCAGGTGGTTTCGCTACAACAACAGATATCCCGCTATGGGTGAAGGTGTCAGCCGCTCTTGCCATGGCATTCGGAACCTCTGTTGGGGGATGGAGAATTATCAAAACGCTAGGTGGAAAGATTATGAAGATCAAGCCGATTTCCGGCTTTTCGGCTGATATCTCCTCTGCGTTTATCATTACTCTATTTACGATTCTGAAATTGCCGGTTAGTACCACTCATGTTATTTCCTCCGCTATTATGGGGGTAGGTGCCTCACAGAAATTCTCTGCTGTTAAGTGGGGGGTTGCAGGACGTATCGTTTTCACATGGGTGATTACTCTTCCATCAGTAGCTCTCTTAGCTGCTGTCAGCTATCGTGTTCTTGATGTGTTTTTATAAAATGTAACAATAGTAAGACTACAAGCTAAAAGCTAGGACACTCCTGTTAAGCGTTGCCAGAGAGTGGGCCTAGCTTTTATTTCTATTTTTTGGATGGAATGAAATGGAATATAACACAGATTTTTTTGACATAGCAAGATTCCAGCACTGTCAAAATCATAAAGTAGCCCTTCTTCTGTATGATGAGCGGGGAGCGTATTCGAAGTGTCGGCTAGCTGATAATGCACAATTACAACGTGATCTAAATATTCTTCTAACAGTTCAATAGTCATTTTTTCAGACCTTCCTTATCAGAAATGCCAGTCGATTATGACTGTATATCCAGTATGACCTGTTTCTATTTTTTTTAAACGAGTAACAGCTCTTCTGCAAATAACAAAAGCACCCGGCCCCTTTTACTGGGACAGAGTGCTTTATCTTGGGTCTTGCTACATACTATCTTTTTGCTTGGAACCGATCTTTTTTTGTCTACGATAGCAGTAAACTAGTACAATGAAGCCTACAACCATCAAAACAAGGCTCATTACTTGGGCAATGCGTAAAGGTCCGAGATACAAGGAGTCTGTACGCATTCCTTCAATAAAGAAACGGCCAAATGAGTATAAAATCAGGTAACTGCCTAAAATTTGTCCATCAAATTTTTTGAACTGGTACAGCATCAATAATAAGAGGGCAACGACAAGTATATTCCACAAGGATTCATACAAGAAAGTAGGATGGTAGTATTGACCTTGGATGAACATTTGTTCACGGATAAAGGCAGGGAAGTGAGACATGAATGCGGCAGAAGCTACATCCCCATGTGCTTCCTGATTCATAAAATTACCCCAACGACCGATGGCTTGACCCAAGATAACACTAGGCATCATAGCATCTGCTAATGTAAGGAAAGGCAGGTTGTATTTTTTTATATACAAAGCACCAGCGATAAATCCGCCAATGAGTCCTCCGTGGATTGCCAGACCACCATTCCAGACCTTAAAGATATCGAGCAGGTTCTCTTTATACGTGCTCCACTCAAAGGCTACGTAATAAAGACGAGCACAAACGATAGCGGCAGGAATAATCCAGACCACCATGTTTAAAATGTGATCGGGATCTATACCAGAGCGCTTGGCATTATAACGCGCGAGATATGTTCCTACCAAAAAAGCAGTCCCCATAATAAGTCCATACCAATGGACATCTAAGCTTCCGATGGAAAAGGCAATCGGATCATACAAAGTGAATCTCCTCCTCATGTTTACTCATGGGGAAAGTATAACATAGAATACACACGTATTTCCTCCTCCATTCTCACGAAAGCTGTTTTTCTATCAAGATAAGGATTGGAACAAAAAATCCGTATATGTCTTAGCTTAATATATCTAAAATATGGTCTAAAGTAGATCGATTTTCTCGCTGTTGTAAGGGAAGAAATGAGTCTCCTTTTTGTTTGACCCGTTCAGGCATTGTGTGGATGGTAAAATCACTGGGATGTACACTCTCTATTTCCGACCAGCTTAAAGGGGCGGAGACTGTTGCTAGCTCTTTGGCTCTGGTGGTGTAGGGAGCGGGTAATGTTTTGCCGCGCCAATGCTGTAAGTAATCGAGATATAACTTCGTTCCTCGATTCTTCGTTAGACGTTCGATGGTTAATGTTTTAGGATACTTTTGCGTCAGATAGTTACAAATAAATTCTCCTACCTTTCGAGTTTGTTCGAAAGCATAGCCTGGATGAATAGGAATATACACTTGGATACCACTGGCCCCCGATGTTTTGGGATAGCTGTTGAGCTGTAGCTCATCCAGAATCTCTTTTAGATACAAACTAGCTTCTATTGCATCTCTAAATTCGGGAGTGGACGGATCAAGATCAAAAACCAACTCAGTAGGCCATTCCTGTTGATAGGTATGAAAAGCAACGTGCCATTCTAATACAGCCTGATTGGCCATCCAGATCAATGTGGCAGTATCATTTAACAATGCATAGGTGACAGAGCCATCTACAGCACGTGGAATCCACTCTGGTGCATAATCTGGAAGATTTTTTTGATAAAACGATTTATCCTCGACTCCATGCGGATAGCGAATCACAGTTAAAAATCGATCAGTTGTATAAGGGAGCAAATAAGGAGCCATTTGTATGAGATATTGTAAATAGATGAGTTTGGTTACGCCGGCTTTAGGCCAAAGAGGCTTATCGGGATTGGTGATAACTAGCTCTTTTCCTTCGATATCTAAACGATACTCTTTCGCAGCAATCGCCAAGGAATATACACCTCCTGCTATTCGGATGTGCCTTATTCTTCCCGATATTTCTGTATTTGCTTCACAGAGTCCGCTTCTTTTTTGTCCGGATCAAAAAGCTTATGCTCTTGTAGTCGTATGATCAAGATGGGGAATAACGAAAACCTGTATTTCTTTCAGGATTTGGTGGCATTTTAATCGACGAACTAGCCTCAGGCTTTATAAAATTTGCTGGGAAGAGAATAAGATACATCTTTTCGAGTCTGATCAATACTAGATAAGAGTATGGCTTTGGAGGAATTTCAGCAAATATTACACATCAAATCGACATGACTGAGCTGGTACATCAACAAAGGCTTGAATACTTGGTTGTCGCAATGTTAAACCGCTTGTCCACTCAGCAAAATGCACTTTTACCGTTAGTTCAGGTGAAAGCCAACTGGCATCCTTATACCGATCGGGTCGATTCATGAAGGGCATCTCCTTTTGAAGGAGCGGCTTGATACCCTGTGTTAATGCTAACCAATCTGCGTTTGTCAGTTTTCCTGTACCAGCATGACCAATATAGTGTAAATGACCATCGGGTGTGTAGAGTCCTAATAGAAGTGAGTTGACCACCTGATCGCGAAACGTAACACCGCCTACAACAGCAATCAGATCACGGTAGTATTTTTTCTTTTGCCAACGCTTATCCTTTCCATTGATAAGGTAGCTACTTGTTAGATCTTTTAGAACAATGCCCTCTAATTGATGTTGTTGTACAACCTTATATAGTGCATGTCCGTCGGGATGACTGGTTACCAGCTGAATATGCTCAGAAGGCTCGATCCACTGCTGCAGCAGTTCCATTCGATCGTGTAGGGGAAGATGATTGACCCAGTCCCCATTAACAAATAGGATATCAAAGATCATATAAGTAATGGGAACCTGGGATTTTAGTTGAGATACCTTTTCAAGACGGCGAATTCCATCTCTACGCATTACTTCATGAAAGGATGGTTTTCCTGTAGAACCAAGGGAAATCACTTCACCGTCCAAAATGAGGGAAGTGGCTGAACTATACGTAGCCATATTTGTGATTTCAGGGTAGTGCCAGGTTCTTTCATTGCCTCTTCTGTTAAATAGCTGAACCTGTTGACCGTCAAAATATGTTAAGATGCGAACGCCGTCCCATTTAATCTGAGCTATCCATTCAGAGCCTTGAGGAATGCTTTCACATATGGTTGGTTCAAATGGGATGATTGGGTTCATATGCCACCTCATAACAATGGAATGATTGGATGTATAGATCGCTTTCTTAACAGTTCTTATTGTTGCTGAACTTTTTCCTTCACATTTGCTTTATCATCGCAAATAAGACTCGTTTTGTATTCTACTAGCTGGATGTCGCATCCAGGACCTAAGGTGATATGATTGCCGCGGACAATGGTGGCTTTGGTGTCTTCCAAATAAATATCGTCACCTTCGATAATATGTGTCGTTAGACTGTTGGAAAAAAACGGGCGAAGCAGGGAAGGGAGGAAGGAGCCGCGTCGTTTTACTTCTATATGCTCACCGCCTATTTCTTTTGCTCTGCATTCACCGCTTGGCTGAATATAAATTCGTCCCGCATTTAGTAATCCTTCTATTTGAAAGCAGCCATACGTCTGAAAGGACTCTGCTTCACAATCACCTGCAATTTTAGTATATCCACGTACTCTCATCTCTTCTGCATGGCAGGAGCCATCAACCAAAATACTGCCATCAATGTTAATTTCCTGACCTTTAACCTGACCATTGACTTTTGTATTACCACTAATTTTCAAGATTTGACTTTCTACGTTTCCATGAACCGAGGAGTTGCCTCGAACGACAAAGGTTTCAGACTCAACATCTCCATCCACCGTAGCATGCCCCGCGCAAGAAAATTCCTTACATGCAAGATCAGACGTGATTTTTGCACTGCCAGCTATTTTGACAGAATGAAAAGTTCCTCCGGGTATTTTCATGGAACCATTGATTACGAGATCATCGGGTTCTTTTCTTGACATTTACAATTCCTCCTTGAGTATGTCCCATTTCTGCTTCAAATTTTCAAGTAAAACAGGAAGAGAAAGACGGGCAACAATTCGAGCATGCTCTTCCCAAAATAGTTCTTCAGGGGATGGTGTGATTAAACAGATGGATACGCCCATTTTTCTAACAAGAATGAGCTCTGCCGTTTTCCCCTGTAAGGAAGCATAGTTAGCTGCATAGGTGCGCAGAACGGTTTTGGCTTCCTCTCGACTACACTCACCGCTGAGCAGTAATTGATCAACAGCATACAAGGACAAGACGATTTCAAAAGAGTATTCCTGCTGCTTGGCAAAGCATTCCTCATATAGCTCAAGTGAAGTTTGTGTAACAATGTTTCGAGAAAGGATCGTTTGTCTATCCATTGCATGATCTAAAGGAATAGGAGAGAACATATTTGCCAACTCATCTAGTGACAGATCATCCTTCAGACTTAGAATTTTGTTCACTCGATGCAGGATCTCCTGCTTAGGAAAAAAAGTCTCCTGCCCTGTAAAGGTTGACTTACGAATAAACCAGTCCTCGGGAATTAAATTTTTACGTTTCCAGCGGTAAAGCTGGCCGTAGGAGATTCCGGTTTGCTCTAGCAATTGTTTTTTTGAAAGCAATTCCTGATTAATCTGGGTGACCTCCTTTTATAAAGATAAGTAGTTTACTTTGTGCAAATGATCGTAACATAACAATGTTACGTTGTAAATGGATCAAAAGTGTATGAAAGTGCAAAAATAATTGCCGTAATTTATTTAGAATGATTATAATGTAGAAGGGAGGATGGTGATTCGTTTGAGCATTTTTAATTTTTCCGTACAAACAATGCATGAGGAAACGGTGTCATTAGAACGTTATAAAGGCAAGGTCTTACTTATTCACAGGCATCTGGCCGACTTTTACATATGTTTTTACAAGAAAAGTTCCTGAGACATTGACGGATGACTCTATAAAATGGAATTTCACGAAATTTTTAGTGGATCGAGAAGAGAAGGTAGTGGGGCGTTTTGAGTCGCCTGTTGAGCCAATGGATTTAGAAGCTCCAATTAAGGATGTATTATAGACATACTAGCTACCCTAGAAAGTAAAAATGAAAAAGCTGAGAGCAACAAGCTGGGCCCTCAGCTTTTTCGTTATGATTTACGAATTCGGTGTCTGTGTTTTCTTTCGTCGCAAGGCTTTCGTTACACTGGTAGTGCTTGTATCAGGGGATAGCTTAGTTGTAGCCGCAGTTGTAGATGCTTTGCTTTTCTTTTTGGAATTCTGAGCAATAGGCCGCGGCTCAGGATATCGTTCCACGATGTCACGATTCTCATTTGTTTCTTTTGGTGCCAGGCCTTCAGGTGCTTCAGCTTGCGCCAGGCTTTCCTTTAATGCCTGCATGAGATCAATGACATTAGCGCGTGGTGCGGAAGGCGCTGTTGCCACCTCTTTACCTTCCAGCTTTTTCGTAATGAGCTCTTGTAGATGCTGTCGGTACGTATCTTGGTATTGTTCAGGGTGGAAGGGACGAGACATGCTTTCGACTAATTGAATGGCCATAGCTAGCTCACTCTCGACTAGTGGTGCATCTGCTTGAGGGAGAGCTGGTACTTGAGCTAAGGAGCGTACCTCATCTGGATAGAAAATCGTTTCTAACACCATACCATTTTGATATATACGTAATACGGCCAAGCTTTCTTTATTCCGCAAGGTGATTCTAGCAATTGCGATTTTACCAGTCTGCTCCAAAGCGACCCGTAAGAGGGAATAAGCCTTTTCCCCTGTTTCCTGTGGAGAGAGGTAGTAGCTTTTATCGAAGTAAATGGGGTCAATTTCTGACAGTTGAACGAAATCGACAATTTCAATAGCCCGTTTCGTTTCTGGGGCGATTTTGTCCAAATCCTCGTCTTGAATCATAACAAAATTACCTTTTTCATATTCGTATCCTTTTATGATTTCATCGGAAGCTACTTCACGGTCACAGGTCGGGCAAACCTTGGAGTACCGAATGGGCGTGTGACACTCCTTATGCAATTGACGAAAACGAATATCGCGGTCTTCTGTTGCTGTAAACATACGAACAGGGATATTCACTAAACCAAAACTAATGGAACCTTTCCAAACGGTGTGCATAAAAAACGCCTCCTTATAGAAGTAGTATCCACAAGGAGGCATGATGTATTGGCATGTAACTTTTGGGACGTCAACAATATTTATTGGTTATGTTTCTTGGCATCAAGAAGATCCGCTTCCGATTGCATATCGCGGGCACGCTCGATATCAACACCAGTGCGATCCGCCTGCGATTGAGCTTTCGAGGCTTTGAGCTTACGTTCTGATGGATTTTTAGCAGCCATGCTGGTTCTCTCCTTCTATTCTTTATGAATGGGGACGTTTACTAATATCTCTGTTTTGGACAAAAAAATACCTCACTTCTTCTTAAAAAGAGTGAGGCAGTCATTCAAGCTGTTTCCACGAGGGAAACCTGTCACCTTCATGCTCCTATCTACATGAGGTGTCAACTGAACTGACTTCAATTATGGGAGAGGAGAAACCGGAGGAAGAGCTTATGGGGAAACGTAAGTCTTCTCCGCGGTTGTCAGCGACACCATAGCATCGCTTGTAACACATTTTTACCAGCAAACTGGTAAGTTATACATTCTGATTTATATTTTTTATCGTTTGGATTGAAAATTTTACGTTTTTCCTTCCTATATGGTAGTATGAAAACTACTGTCTCACAAAAAAAGTGTGACAACGGATATGTATACAAGTTAGGTGAAGAAAATGAGAGTGATTTCAGGAGAACATAGAGGTCGTCCGCTAGCTGCCGTGCCTGGTACAAGCACAAGGCCCACAACAGACAAGGTAAAGGAATCCATCTTTAACATGATCGGACCATATTTTGATGGAGAATGGGCGTTGGATCTATATGCAGGGACAGGAGGCTTAGGGATTGAAGCTCTTAGTCGTGGGGCTGCAAAGGCCATTTTTGTAGACAGTGACAACAAAGCTTTTAACACGGTCAAACAAAATCTTAAAACATTGCGATTGAATGAGCAGGCAGAGGTTTATAAAATTGATTCAGCACGTGCCCTTAAGGTACTTTCTACTCGTGGGGTGCAATTTGATTTAGTATTTCTTGATCCTCCTTATGCAAAGCAAAAGCTTGAGCAAGAGATTGAACTACTCCAACAACTACATATAGTAGCCGCTGATGCTTGGATTGTGACCGAGCATGATGCAAAGCTAACTTTACCTGAACAGATTGGAATGTGTGAGCAATTTCGTTGCTCTACTTATGGAGATACGAGAGTTACTATTTATCGCTATATAGTGGAAGGAGATTCCTAGCATGAGAATAGCAGTTTGCCCAGGCAGTTTTGATCCGGTCACGTATGGGCATCTAGATATCATTAAGCGTGGAGCTAAAATTTTTGACAAGGTTATTGTGGCTGTACTGGTTAATTCAAATAAAAAGCCGTTATTTACATTAGAAGAGCGCATGGCATTATTACGCGAAGTAACAGCCGAGTATTCTAATGTAGAAGTAGATACCTTTAATGGCTTGTTGGTTGATTATATGCAAAGAAAAGAGGCTCGGGTCTTGTTAAAGGGCTTACGGGCAGTATCTGATTTTGAATATGAAATGCAGATGGCCTCTATTAATCGCAAGCTGGACGAGGAGATTGAAACACTGTTTGTCATGACGAATAATCAATATTCTTTCTTGAGTTCAAGCATCGTAAAGGAGCTTGCCAAGTATGATGCCAATGTAACTGATTTGGTGCCCCCGATTGTAGAGCAATCGATGCGGTTAAAGTTTCAGGAATTGCAGGGAAACAGCTAGAAATGGTTGCTAGCCGGCCTGTAGGGGAAGGTTTCAATAAATGGGTAAGGAACGTGGGTTTCTTACCCTTCCTTTATTTGTATACATATTAGGTCATTATTGCTTCCAAAGCTTGTGCAATAAAAAACAAATTAAAAATAAGACAATTGCGATACAAGCTGCAATGGTGCTCATTTGAGAAAAAATAAGCCACCACGATTTAGCCTGAAGTAAGTGCTCGCTAGGTAAAAATGCTGGGATGCTTGTATTTACATTTTGCGTGATGATCGTAAGTGGTTTCCAGAACACGATGGTTAACACCGCTGCAAAAATAGCATGGATAGCCCGCCCGATGAGATAAGGCTTCACGCTAATATCCGTTTTGCTTAAAATGCTTGCAATTTGCGCATGGACGCTCAGACCGCCCCAAGATATGATGGCAGCGGTAATAGCTGCTTTGACCATCATAGAGATATCCTGAATTTCACTAGTATTTTGAGCACCCATTGTTACTTCAAATAACCCAGCCAAGCCAGCCTTACCCATCGCATCTGTAAATCCAAACGGGCCCAGCAATAAAAAGAGAACCCGGTTTAAGAAGCTGGTAATGCCAACGGTCTGCATCATTTGAAGCAAGACCGAGAACATGATAATAAAGCCCCCGACCACCATTAGGGTTTGTAGAGCGGATTGCACGGCATCTCCCATTAGCTTGCCAAAGGGGCGATTATCACTGAGTCTGGCACGATGCATAGCTTGTAAGGCCCGGTAGAGTAAGGGATGCTGTGATTTTTCATAAATCGCTGTAATGGGGGAAACAGGGGAGTACATACGATAAAGCATGCCAAGCAGGATTGCAGCACTATAATGGGTAAAGGCGATTACATATCCGAGCTGTTCACTGTTAAAAAAACCAACGGCTACTGCACCGATAACAAAAAGTGGATCTCCCGTAGTAGCAAAGGTAACGAGCCTCTCCCCTTCAACTTTTGTAATGTGGCCTTTCTCTCGTAAACGCGTAGTTAGATTGGCTGCGACTGGATAGCCGGAAGAGAACCCCATTGTCAGCACGAACCCTCCTGTACCAGGGACATTGAATAGAGGACGCATCAGTGGCTCCAGTAATACCCCGATAAAATGAACAACACCAACTCCCATCAGAACCTCCGATACAAATATAAAGGGGAGAAGAGCAGGAAAGACGACTTCCCACCAAATGTTTAAGCCGCGAACGGCAGCTTGAAAGGAAGGCTCCGGATTAATAATAAGTACGAAAACCAAAAGGAGCGACAAAATCGCTAAACTAATTGTGAGATAAGGAGAACGATGCGACATATAACCCTCCCGGATGTAAGCGTTAGTACATGTCTACGTTGGAGAGGTACAAACTATTCATACTCTCTACTAGCTAAAAAATGAATGGAGAAGTGGGCTGTTTTCATATGATTGAGGGGAGGAGGCGTTTTTTATGACAGACAAGAAACGACCAACCATTGGTTTAGCACTTGGAGCGGGTGGTGCCCGCGGATTTGCTCATATCGGCATTCTAAAGGTACTTGAAGAGCATGATATTCCTGTTGATTTTATAGCAGGAAGCAGTATGGGGAGCTTGGTAGGGGCCTTTTATGCAAATGGAATTCGACCAGACATGATGGAGAAATTGGCAATAAATTTAAAGCGCAAGCACTGGTTAGATTTAGTGGTCCCTCATATGGGATTGGTAGCTGGTCAAAAGATAAAAGAAATCATTCGCTTATTAACTCATGGCAAAAATATTGAAGAGCTTCAAATTCCCTTAGCAATTGTAGCAACTGATATAGAGACGGGAGAGCGAGTTGTTTTTACAGAGGGACCTGTAGATATTGCTGTGCGTTCCAGTATTGCTATGCCAGGAATTTTTGTGCCAGAGCGGGTAAATGGCAGAATGCTGGTGGATGGAGGTGTAATTGATCGAGTGCCGATAACGGTTACGAAAGAAATGGGGGCTGATCTAGTTCTGGCCATTGATGTAGCGAATTTTGACACCAAGATGAAAGTATCAAGCATCTTTGATGTGATTGCTCAAACGATAGATGTAATGGAACGTGAAATTTTGCGCCATAGGATGCTATCAGCAGATTTAGTGATCCGTCCAGAGGTAGGTCATATCGGTAGCTTGTCTTTTACACAAATAGATTCGATTGTCGAATTAGGAGAGATAGCGGCTCGAAAGCATATTGATCAGATTAAAGAGATGATAAAGAATTGGGAGGAAACAGATGCAAAACGAAAATCAATCGAACGAGCGCTTAAGACGAACTAATAAACGGAATGTAGCCGTCCTGGCAGCTATGATCATTATGATTCTGGTGGTCATTAGTACCTATATACCTATGCCTTATTATGTACAGCGCGCTGGAACGGCTAAAGAGCTTTCGCCTATGATTACCGTAGAAGGCGGCGTAAAGGATGAGAAGGGCACATTTATGCTGACCACTGTACGAATGTCCCGAGCAACACCTTTAACGTATCTATATGCACAATTTTCTAAGGATGCTGATCTTATTTCCGATAAATTTATTACAGCGCAGGGTGAAAGCGATAAGGATTATGCAAAACGAGAGCTGTTGGTGATGCAGCGATCTCAGCAGGTTGCAGAAGCGGTCGCCCTGAAAAAAGCTGGCTATCCAGTCAAAATGGAGGATCAAGGAGTGTTAGTCTTGTCTGTTATGGATGGCTTTCCTGCTAAAAACGTGTTAAAGGTGGGAGATGTCATTACCTCGATGAACAACAAGCCGGTTAAAAATAAGAATGATCTATTCCTCTTATTGGAAGGTAAGAAGGCAGGCGATGCTATTCAACTACAATTTAAACGGGATGGAAAACAAGAACAGGCCGAATTGATTCTGGCGCAATTACCCGAAAACAATGGAGCAACATCCCATCGAGCTGGGTTTGGTATTACACCGCAGGATCAAAAGCGCATCCTATTTGATAAGAAAATTACGATTGCCGCTAATAATATTGGTGGGCCGTCCGCAGGCTTAATGTTTACCTTGGAAATCTATAATCAATTGCGTCCAGAAATCGATATCACGCGTGGCTATCGTATTGCTGGAACGGGTGAAATGAATTCCGATGGTACTGTAGGAAGAATCGGTGGTATCAATCACAAGGTTATCGCCGCTGATACCGCAGGAGCAGAAATTTTCTTTGCGCCAAACGATACAAGCGGCGATAAATCAAACTATGAAGCAGCGGTGGAAACGGCGAAACGTATTCATACCTCTATGCGTATTGTTCCAGTAAAAACGGTAGATGATGCACTACAATACCTTCAACACCTAAAGCCCAAGGGAACAGAGTAAAAGAAACTACTTCTCTTACTCAGGTGTGATTTGTAAAGGAATCCGGCGATATTCTTCCAAAAAGGGCTGCTCGATTTGAGTCGAATGAGCCAAACGGTACAAAGCACTTGAGCGAATATCAACATCAAGCATAGGGTGCAATCCGTCCCTTACATTCGTGTAGAGGGGGATTGCACTTTTTTGTTTAGCCTGCTGAAGTAATTCTCTTCCCTTCTGGCTGAACCCAAGTACACGGGCGTATGAGGCGCCATGGCGGAGGTTGAAAGCAGATATCTGTTCTTTTTTCAC
The DNA here is from genome assembly GCF_001645205.1 of Brevibacillus sp. SKDU10. NCBI lineage: Bacteria > Bacillati > Bacillota > Bacilli > Caryophanales > Paenibacillaceae > Brevibacillus > Brevibacillus sp. SKDU10. The sequence continues at coordinate 118,346 of NZ_LSSO01000180.1, forward strand.
ATCGAGTAGCACGTTAAGCAACATACGTTGAATGCGATTTTGCGTATATCGTTTACTTTTAGCAGAGGTAATCATCTGTGCAACTGTTTTTGATCGCCGTGCCGATTCAAGGAGCCGATATTCCATTCCTTCTTCTACTTCATGATACGTAGCAAGCTCTTGTGCAGTGAGCTGTAACAGACGATGGAATAGAGGATGAGCGAAATTTTCCCACGTCATAGGACAACGTCCAGAAAGTCGTTCACGTTGCAACACATCTACAGTAGCTCTCGGTACGTATCCGGTGACTGCTTCTATATTTTGCTGTTGCTCTGTCAATATTTTTCGCAAAGCGGTAGCGCTTGCTATCTGCTCGTCTGTGATTGTTTCTTGATGATAGCCTGCTTTTTGACGTTGGATGGTGACAGGTACAATTTTGCTGTTTAACCTAGCCAGTGATAGGAGATAGTTAAAACCGAGTATATTATTTGGTTGATCGAGAGCTGCGCCGTGAATGCCGTGATCGGTGAGGTACGTGTGAGCCGCTTCAGCGTATGCCTTAGGGTAAGGAAGACCATCGCGTAACCCTGCTTTTAGTAAATGAGAAAATTCAGGTGCTTCATGCGCGAGCAGCTGTGCCGCTTGTTTCATCCAGCTAATGTCTCCGCACTCCGAACCAAAGCATAGCGTATCAACTACTCCGATGCGATCTAACAGCGAGACCGCGCCATGGGCAAACAACTCAGCGTTCGAGGTGGCAAAGAGTGTAGGGAGTTCAATTACCAAATCAACACCTAAACGCAGAGCCATTTCCGTACGAGCCCATTTCGAGACGATGGCAGGTTCACCTCGTTGTAAAAAGTTGCCGCTCATGACGGCGACGCAGGCATCAGCTCCTGTCATTTTTTTCGCTAATGCAAAATGAAGCTTGTGTCCATTGTGCAAAGGGTTGTATTCTACTATAAGGCCCACTGATTTCATTTGTAAAAACTACATCCTTTCTACCAGAACCTATCTGTACTGGTAGTGTAGACAAGTTCATTTGTTCTGGCAAATTCTATTTGCAGCCGATAAGGTGTCAAGGAAAATAGGTTGACAAAGATGTAGGCAAAAGCTATAATCATCTTTGTTGTGCATGAGGTGATAACATGAATATTAAATTAATAGAATTGCACCACAGAAAAGGAGAACCACTTCCTTTTCAAACAAACTTGGATTCCCAGGATTTAAAGAAGCGTCATCAAGAGATTCGAGACTTATCACCTGTTACTGTTACAGGAGAGGCTATGGAGCTCGGTGGCTTAATCTATATCAAGGGAGAAATACAAGCAGAAGCTAAGTTCGTTTGTGCGCGTTGCTTGACACCGTACACGGAACAGCTTTCGATTCCTTTTTCTGAAACCTTTGCGCCGAATACATCCGATATCGAATTTGATGAGGATAGCGATATTCATCAGGTGACTGGCGAAGAGATCGAGTTGGACCCGTTCCTGGAAGAAGACTTCCTGTTGTCAATTTCAGCATTCCCATTGTGCTCCAAGGATTGTCAGGGACTGTGCGCGAGTTGCGGAATTAACCGCAATGAACAGTCATGCAATTGTTCCACAGAACGTATTGATCCGCGTTTAGAAGCCCTAAAGAAATTCTTCATTCAAGCAGAAGAATAAGCTTGTTTTCAAGATGAAGCGCTTCTCTTTGGATGAATTGCTTCATTTTTGAACGGGTTGGTCGATTCCTGTGAATTAGTCCTAACCCACATACATCGGTTCCACAGATAACCATTTCACTTACGGCTTTATGCCTTGAGTTTCTATATGGGGAACCTTCAGACATTTTGACTTCGAAGGAGGTGTAAGGAAGATGGCAGTACCTCAACGTAGAACTTCCAAAACTCGTAAAAGATTGCGTCGTACGCACTTCAAATTAGAGATTCCAGGTATGGTTAAATGCGATAACTGCGGCGAACACAAACTAGCTCACCGCGTATGCGCAAGCTGCGGAACTTACAAAGGTAAGAAAGTGGTTCAATAAGTAAGAGGCAAGGTGAGGTGATCACCTTGCTTTTTTTCTATTCAAACGGGAAAATCTAACGGATTACGTTATTTTTATGAATAGGGTTGTAAAAATGGCCTTCCTCCCGTATACTAATTTAGTACCTGGTATTAAAAACAACTCGTAAGCATAGATAGAAAAAGCTAAGGGGGGTGCCGAAAATCGCTCGCATAGCTAAGAGAGATCGTCAAAGACAGCTCGTGGATAGTCTAGAACGAAATCCATTCGCTACGGATGAAGATTTGGCCGCGATGTTTGATGTTAGCATCCAAACAATACGGCTGGATCGTTTAGAGCTAGGCATACCGGAATTACGTGAACGGATTAAATCCGTTGCAGAGAAAAGTTTGGATCCAGTCAAATCACTAGGAATTGAAGAGGTGATTGGCGAAGTAATAGATCTGCAACTGGATGATTATGGAATTTCTGTCTTAGAAATAACAGAGGAGCATGTGTTTACTCGAACACAGATTGCTCGTGGGCATTATATCTTTGCTCAAGCAAACTCCCTGGCGGTTGCTGTTATCGACGCGGATGTTGCTTTAACGGCTACAGCCCGCATGCGTTTTATTCGGCCTGTGAAGCAAGGCGAGAAGCTGGTTGCTAAGGCTGTGGTTCGTTCTACGGAAGGGGACGAAAGCAAGGTGCGCGTCGAAACGAAGGTTCAAGGGGAAAATGTGTTTACTGCTACGTTTAGGGTTTTTCGTATCCGTGAGTAGTAAGGTCAGGAAAAAACAGGAGGGAATTGTACTTGCGTATTTCACTTGATGCCATGGGGGGCGATCATGCACCCCGCAGTGCCGTAGAAGGCGCTTTGGAGGCTATCGCTGTTGAACCCTCCTTACAAATTGTTTTAGTTGGGGATGAATCAGCTATTGGCAGCTATCTGCCTACACCCCGTCCATCTAATATTGAAATTTTACATACAACAGAAAAAATAGCAACAGATGAAGAACCGGTCAAAGCTGTGCGCCGTAAAAAAGATTCTTCTTTAGTAAAAGCAGTAGAACTAGCACGTCAAGAGGAAGCAGAGGCGGTCATTTCTGCTGGCAACACCGGAGCATTGATGACAGCGGGCTTATTGATTACGGGACGCATGAAGGGAATTGAACGTCCGGCTCTAGCTGCGATGATTCCCAAAATCAAGGGTGGAGTTACATTGGTGCTTGATGTTGGCGCCAATATGGATGCTAAACCCCAACACCTCGTGCAATATGCTATTATGGGTAGCCTATATGTAGAAAAAGTGTTAGGCATAAAAAAGCCACGCGTTGGTCTACTGAATGTCGGTACAGAAGAAGCAAAAGGGAATGAACTGGCTAAAAGCACCTTTCCCTTGCTAAAGGAGAGTCCGGTACATTTTATTGGGAACGTAGAAGCGCGAGATTTACTAGAGGATGCTTGCGACGTACTAGTATGTGAAGGCTTCTCTGGCAACATTTTATTGAAAAACACAGAGGGAACGGCTTTAGCTATTTTCTCTCAGTTGAAGCGTGAGCTTACCTCAACCTTCATGAATAAACTGGCTGCTGCCATTTTAAAGCCAAGTCTAAAACGTTTTGCTAACCGCATGGACTATGCAGAGTACGGTGGTGCTCCGATGCTTGGATTGAAACGACCTGTCTTTAAGGCGCATGGTTCATCCGATGCAAAAGCATTTAAAAATGCCCTGCTAGCAGCGGCGCGTTTTTGCAAGTCTGATGTCAATCAGCTCATCTTAAAGGAGCTACAGATCGATCATAGCGGAAAAGGGGAAAAAGAATGAATGGATTACGTCCTGTAGGGATCCTGGCAACAGGCTCCTATACACCTGATAAAGTGTTAAGTAATGCCGATTTGGAAAAGATGGTGGAAACCTCTGACGAATGGATTACCTCTCGTACAGGGATTCGTGAACGTCGAATTTGTGCGGAAGATCAAGCTTCTTCAGACCTAGCCTATGAAGCTGCCGTGAGAGCGCTGAACAAGGCAAACATCAGTGCTGAAGACATTGACATGATTATTGTGGCAACAGTAACTCCAGACCATTCCTTTCCATCTACATCATGCATATTACAAGAAAGATTGGGTGCTAAGAAAGCGTCGGCTATCGACCTTTCCGCAGCATGCACTGGATTCATTTACGGGGTGACGACTGCTACACAATTTATCGCGAACGGCATGTATCGTTATGTGCTGGTTATCGGGGTAGAGTCATTATCCAAAATCACAAACTATGAAGATCGTAATACATGCGTTCTGTTTGGTGACGGCGCAGGAGCGGCTGTTCTTGGTCCTGTTCCAGAGGGAATGGGCTTTAAAGCCTTTGACCTAGGTGCGGATGGATCAGGTGCTAAGTTGCTAACTCTTCCAGGTGGCGGTTCTCGTTACCCAGTTACAAAAGAAACCGTAGAGAACAAAATGCACTATTTGACCATGACTGGCAACGAGGTTTTTAAATTTGCTGTACGTGTAATGAACAGTGCAACTGAAACAGTGTTAACAAAAGCAGGACTAGAAAAGGAAGCAATCGATCTTTTGGTACCACATCAAGCGAATTTACGTATCATTGATTCGGCTGTGAAACGTTTTGGTTTGTCAGAGGATAAAGTGGTAATTAACTTAGATCGCTATGGAAATATGTCGTCTGCCTCTATTCCCGTTGCGTTGGATGAAGCTATCCAAGAGGGAAGAGTTAAAGAAGGAGACAATGTTATTCTCGTTGGCTTTGGTGGCGGCTTGACTTGGGGAGCAGCACTGCTCACATGGTGCACACGTGAGCAAAACGACGAATAATGCGAAGTACACAGGGATTGGAGTCGAATGGATTTGAATAAACTAGCATTTGTTTTTCCAGGACAAGGCTCTCAGTTTGTTGGAATGGGAGCGCAGTTATGTGAAGAATCATCAGCGGCAAAAGCGATTTTTAGTCAGGCGGATGAAGCACTAGGTTTCTCGCTTTCACATCTTTGCTACGAAGGACCTGAAGAGGAGCTGCGTTTGACAGTAAACACGCAGCCAGCTATTTTGACCATGAGCGTTGCTGTTCTTAAGGTTTTACAAGAAAAATGCCCTGATCTGAAGCCGGATTTCGTGGCAGGACACAGTTTGGGCGAATATTCTGCACTGGTAGCCGCAGGAGCAATCAGCTTTACCGATGCTGTAAAAACCGTGCGTGCACGTGGACAATATATGGAACAAGCAGTGCCTGCTGGTCAAGGAGCTATGGCGGCCGTGCTTAATATGGATCGCCAAAAGTTGCGAAGCATATGTGAACAAGTTACCGAAGCCGGATACCCTGTTCAGCTTGCAAATATGAATTGCCCAGGGCAAATTGTCATTTCAGGTAGTGCTGAAGGTGTAGAAAAAGCAGGAGTACTGGCAAAAGAAGCGGGCGCTAAGCGCGTCATGCCACTAAATGTTAGCGGACCTTTCCATTCTTCCTTGATGCAACCAGCCGCTGAGCTTTTACAGGCTGTTTTAGCAGATATCGAAATAAACGATGCCAATGTACCAGTAGTGACGAATGTTGCAGCACGTCCTGTGACGAATTCTAGCGAAATTGCTACGAGCTTGGTTGAACAGGTATCTTCTCCTGTTCTTTGGGAGGATTCAGTTGCTTGGATGATCGAGCAAGGCGTCACTATGTTTATTGAGATCGGTCCCGGAAAAGTATTAGCTGGTTTGGTGAAAAAAATTGCACCAAAAGAAGCCAACATAAAAATCTTTAGCCTGCAAGACATGGATTCACTTACTGAATTCGTTGGAGGAGGAGAAGCATGTTAATGTTAGAAGGTAAAGTAGCTTTGATTACAGGGGCTTCTCGTGGTATCGGTCGTGCCATCGCACTAAAATATGCGGAAGCTGGAGCCAATATCATCGTTAATTATTCAGGAAACGAAGCGAAAGCTCAGGAAACAGTAACCGAAATCGAAAAATTGGGTCGTGAAGCAATTATGATTCGCGCCAATGTAGGAAATACGGAAGAAGCGGAGAATATGGTAAAAGAAGCACTAGAGCGCTTTGGAAAAATCGATATTCTCGTAAATAACGCAGGAATTACTAGAGATAATCTCTTAATGCGCATGAAAGAGTCAGAATGGGATGAGGTTATCAACGTTAATTTAAAAGGCGTATTTAATATGACAAAAGCGTTGACTCGTCCAATGATGAAACAGCGCAGTGGAAGCATTATCAATATTACATCGGTTGTAGGTGTATTGGGTAACGCAGGACAGGCTAACTATGTGGCTGCCAAGGCTGGAGTCATTGGCTTAACCAAAACCACTGCTCGTGAACTCGCTTCCAGAAACATTAAGGTAAACGCTATTGCTCCAGGATTTGTTGACACTGATATGACAGATGTTCTACCGGAAGACGTTAAGAGCGGAATTTTAGCACAGATTCCATTTAACCGTCTTGGATCAGCTGACGAAATTTCTAGTGTGGCACTTTTCCTAGCATCTGATGCCTCTAGCTACATGACAGGTCAAACTTTACATGTAGACGGCGGTATGTATATGTAAACTGGTTTTTACAAGGGACATCCCGTATAATACGTGAGAGGGGGTGAAGTAAGTGGCAGAAATTCTTGATCGTGTAAAGAAAATCGTCATTGACCGTTTAGGCGTAGACGAAGATAAAGTAACGTTGGAAGCTTCTTTCAAAGAAGATCTAGGGGCAGACTCCCTTGATGTTGTTGAGCTTGTTATGGAATTAGAAGACGAGTTCGACCTAGAGATCTCTGATGAAGATGCAGAAAAAATTACTACTGTGGGTGAAGTAGTTAATTACATATCTTCCCACAAGTAATCGCTAAGGAGGGGCTCCGTTTCGACGGGGCTTCTCCCTTTACGCAAATAAGTGATTTTTTCAACAAACGATACGTTACTAATAATGTTAAGCTAGGATGCGCAAGCTGATTTATATAGAGGTGAATGAACATGAGACGTAGAGTAGTCATTACGGGTTTTGGGTGTATAACCGCACTTGGAAAAGACCCAGAAACTCTTTGGAAGAACCTGCTTGCAGGTAAATCAGGGATCAGCCGGATTGAGAATTTTGACCCAACCGATTATCCTACAAAAATTGCAGCAGAAGTTAAAGATTTTGATCCCGAACAATATATGGACAAACGAGAAGCACGTCGGATGGATCGTTTCGTGCAGTTTGGTCTAGCAGCAGCGAAGGAAGCAGTGAAAAACGCAAATTTGACCATTACTGAGGAGAATGCTGAGCGTATCGGTGTCTATATTGGTTCAGGAATAGGTGGACTTAGTACATGGGAAGAACAACATCAAATTTTGGTGGAGAAGGGTCCGCGTCGCGTTAGTCCGTTCTTTATTCCCATGCTAATCGCTAACATGGCTTCTGGAATTGCTTCTATCGAGCTAGGTGCAAAGGGTCCAACCTCGAGTGCAATCACTGCATGTGCAACAGGTACGAATTCAATTGGTGACGCTTTCCGTCTCATTCAGTTCGGTCAAGCTGATGTTATGATTACAGGTGGTACAGAAGCGACAATTCGTCCGATGGGTATGGCTGGATTTTGTTCATTAAAGGCAATGTCTACTCGCAATGACGAGCCACAAAAGGCAAGTCGCCCTTTTGATCAAGGTCGAGATGGTTTTGTTATGGGTGAAGGTGCTGGAGTATTGATTTTGGAAGAGCTAGAGCATGCTAAACAGCGCGGAGCAACCATTATTGCCGAGGTAGTTGGCTATGGCATGAGTGCTGATGCGTTCCATATTACTGCTCCGGATGAAAATGGGGACGGTGCACGACGCTGTATGTTAAATACGTTAAAGGATGCTGGTGTATCTCCAGAGCAAGTGGACTACATCAATGCACATGGTACATCTACTCCAGCCGGTGATGTGGCTGAAACAAAAGCAATTAAGAGCCTGTTTGGTGAACACGCCTACAAGCTAGCTGTGAGTTCTACCAAATCAATGACAGGTCATTTGCTGGGAGCGACAGGAGCTATCGAAGCGATGGCGACAGCTTATGCTCTGCGTGATCAGATTTTACCTCCAACCATCAACTTAGAGAACCCTGACCCGGAATGCGATCTGGATTATGTACCAAACAAAGCGAGAGAGGCAAAGGTAGAATATGCTTTGTCTAACACATTTGGCTTTGGTGGGCATAATGCGACCATTCTTTTAAAACGTTATGCGGAGTAGGGCATGCATTCGGTGAGGGAAGGTGAGAGAGGGATGAATTTTAAAGAGCTGCAAGAAAAAATCGGAATCGTATTTACTGATGAGTCCTTGTTGCGGCAAGCATTCACCCATTCTTCCTATGTGAACGAGCAAAGGGGCAAACGGATTTCCGACAACGAACGCCTAGAATTTCTAGGCGATGCGGTGTTGGAGCTAACGGTCTCCCAATTTCTCTACAAAATGTTCCCGAAAATGAGTGAAGGTGAAATGACCAAGCTTCGTGCGGCGATCGTATGTGAACCGTCACTCGTTAAGTTTGCAGAGTTGCTTCAGTTTGGTGAACTGGTGCTATTGGGAAAAGGCGAGGAGCTTACAGGTGGGCGACAACGACCAGCTCTCCTTGCTGACGTTTTTGAAGCCTTTGTCGGCGCTTTGTACCTTGATCAAGGCTTGGATGCGGTTTTTCAATTCCTGGAAAAATATGTGTATCCGCGCATTGATAAAGGTGAATTTACACAAGTGACCGATTTTAAAAGTCAATTGCAAGAGCTTGTTCAACAGGACAGCTTGGGAGAAATCATTTATCGCATTTTGCAGGAGAGAGGACCTGCCCACAACCGTGAGTTCGTATCCGAAGTGATATTGAATGGAAATCAGTTGGGAGTAGGCTCCGGTCGTTCCAAGAAAGAAGCAGAACAACGCGCTGCTGCACTTGCTCTCATGAAAATTGAAACGAAAGCGTAACTTAAAAAATTGCTCAAAGCATGTTAAAAAACTAGGCTTCTACTTTGTGTGTTCTACAAGGTAGAAGCCTAGTTTTTTTACTGAAAAAGTTATTTGCAAATTATTTTGAAATCCTGTGTAAGTTTTTTCGAGAAAAGGAGTTTTATTATATGAACACACAAAAAGGTTCACAAACTGCGCAGTGCCCTTTTTGTCAGGAGGATAGCATCATGCATGATGACTCTGAGCTAATAAAGCTTGTGTTGCAAGGAAATCAACAAGCTTTCGCTCCTATTATTGATAAATACAAGGTAAAACTCTATTCCTTGATGAAACAGTCATTCGAGAAGGTAACCTCAATTGGACGGTGCCTCTAACTAAATAAGAAACATGCTTGGAGTAGCACAGACCAGACTAGTGTAGGTGTAGACTTTATAACAGCAGGCCCTTACTTTGGAAGAATACAAAGTAGGGGCTTTTTTACGTGCTACATGCAAGTAAGAAGAAAATAGGGTTCCAAAGTAAGAAATCCATAGAGAGTTTCTTAAAACATTGGAAAATCAGGTATTTCCCAAGTCACCCTACGCCAAATGGGTCATCTGTGATAAACTAGGAGAGTTAAAGAGGATTGAGTATGTTTAGGGGAGATTATCATGTATTTAAAACGGTTGGAACTGATCGGCTTTAAGTCGTTTGCAGACCGGACCGAATTGGAGTTTGTACCGGGAGTGACTGCGGTAGTTGGTCCAAACGGGAGCGGCAAGAGTAATGTATCGGACGCGATTCGTTGGGTGCTTGGTGAACAAAGCGCTAAATCGCTTCGTGGCTCCAAGATGGAGGATATTATTTTTGCCGGCAGCGATACGCGCAAACCGGTAAATTTCGCGGAAGTATCTTTAACCCTAGATAACTCGGATGGCTCTTTGGATACCGAATACTCCGAAGTGACCGTAACACGTCGAGTCTATCGTTCAGGGGACAGCGACTATTCTATTAATAAGCGTTCCTGCCGATTAAAGGATATCATGGAACTGTTTATGGATACAGGTGTAGGAAAAGAGGCCTACTCTATCATTGGCCAAGGCCGAATCGAAGAAATACTGAGCACGAAATCAGAAGATCGCCGGGGCATTTTTGAAGAAGCAGCCGGAATTGTAAAATATAAGACTCGCAAGCGGGAAGCAGAAAAGAAACTGGATGAAACAACCCAAAATTTAGTGCGTATTTATGATATTCGCAATGAGGTAGAAGAGCAAGTAGGTCCCTTGCAGGAGCAGGCGGAAAAAGCCAAGACTTATAAAGGCCTACATGAAAAGCTTGTGCAGCATGAGGTAGCTCTCTACGTGCAGCAAATCGAGCAGACGCATGCCAAATGGGAGGAAACGAAAAGACAATCTGCTGATTTAGAAAATCAATTAGCCAAGCGTGCCGCGCAAGCAGGCCAGCAAGAAGCGGAGCTAGAGCAGGCTCGCTACAAGGTTAATCAGATTGACGAATCAATTGAAGAGCTACAGCAGGTTTTGCTTACGGTGAGTGAAGAGGCGGAGAAGGTAGAGGGGCGCCGTGAGGTATTGCGGGAGCGCAAAAGAAATCTCGAAGCGAATCGTAAGCAAACGATGGAGCAAATGCACCGCTTAACCGAGAAGCAGCATGTCATAGAGGAAGAGCTGACAGCGGAAGAAGCACGCCGAGAAGAAGCCAAGGGAAAGATGCGAGAAGCAGAAGGAAAGCTCAAGAAGGCGGAATCTGAATTCCAAGTGGTCGTGCGTGGGTTGACAGATGATCTGGAGAAGCTGAAAAGCGATTACTTCGACAAGCTTAATGAAATGGCTCGCCTCCGAAATGATATTAGGCATCAGGAACAGACGCGTGATACCAGCAAGGCACGAATGGAGCGTTTGCAGGCAGACCGAGATCGCCTAGTTAGTGAAGAATCTACTCAGCTAAATACAGGGGAAGGGCATGCCGCTGAGCTTGCAGCAATTGAGCAAAAGCTAAATGAAACTCTAACCCGTTTCCGTGAATTCATGGCCCAAACCCGTGGACAAGAGCAACAAATCGAAGAGGCTGAAATGGAGATTCGCCGTCTTGAACAGCAACGCGAAGCTACGCGCTCTAGGCTAGACCTATTAAAAGAGATGCAGCATGATTTCGCAGGCTTCCAGCAGGGGGTTAAAGAAATCCTGCGCGCTCGTGAAAAAGGCATGAAGGGAATCCATGGAGCGGTTGCCGAGCTAATGACAGTGCCGCGCAAGGTTGAAACTGCTATTGAGGTTGCTTTGGGAGGAGCCCTGCAAAATGTAGTCGTAAATGATGAAGCAGCGGGGCGTGAAGCGATTGCCTACCTGAAACGGCATAATCTGGGTCGTGCTACCTTCTTACCACTATCGGTCATTCGTTCTCGTTCCCTTACTAGTGAAGATGAACGCCAATTGCGCAATGAAAGCGGAGTGGTAGGCATTGCCAGTCGTCTTGTCTCCTTTGATGAAGCCTATCGGGCTGTTGTCGAGTCTATGCTTGGCAATGTCATCATTACAGAAACATTGGAGCAGGCAAACCGTGTAGCCAGAAGCTGCCATTACCGCTATCGGGTGGTCACGCTAGATGGCGATATCGTTAATGCAGGCGGCTCTATGACGGGCGGAGCTGTGAAGAAGAACAATGCAAATCTTCTAGGCCGCAACCGTCAGGTAGAAGAGCTAGAAGGCATGTTAGATACCTTGCAAAATGAAATTGCACAGAAGAAGGCTAGCATTGAAGCTGTTGCAAAGACAGCGAAACAAGCAGAAGAGCAACAGGAAAAGCTGCGTGAACAAGGAGAGGTCCTTCGCTTACGTGAACAGGAATTAAAAGGTTTGCTGCAACAAGCGGAGCTATCTGGAAAATCCTTACGGGAGCGTATGGCTGTACTTGATCAGGATATGGCTCTTTATCAAAAAGAGATGAATGATGCTCAGCATAAGCTGACGGAACTGAGCCAGCAATTGAAGGTGCTAGAGGAAGAAGAGCATTTGCTCACAACTGCTATTGCTACAGCCGAAACAAGACGAAAAGAGCATATGCTCAGCAAGGAAGAAATGAATGAGCAGATTACCAGTCTGAAGGTCCTCGTGGCACAAGTAAAGCAGGAGCATGCTTCTCGAATCGAACAGGTGGAGCGTTTACGTGAACAACGCACCTTATTGACAAAGGAATGGGAAGAAGCGAATCAGGCTTTGATGGATCTGCATAGCCTAGATGATAATAACGATTCCTTTTTTGGAGAGCTGGATGAAAAAATTTCTGAGCTTCGTCAGGATAAGGACCGTGTAGCCAATCTGATTTCCGAACGGCGTGGAGATCGATCGAGTCTATTTGCTAAGCAGGAGCAATTGGAGCTCGAGGTAAAAGAGATTCGTAAACAAGTAAAAGCACTTGAAGAGAAGCTACATGCCGAAGAAGTAAAGGGAAACCGGTATGAAGTAGAATTAGATCATTTGCTAAACAAACTATCAGAAGAGTACGAGCTAAGCTTTGATCTCGCTAAGCAAAAGTATCCTCCGTTGGGAGAGATTGCTGAGCAGCAGGGAGTCGTTAATGGATTGAAGAAGCAAATAGCTGCACTCGGAACCGTTCATTTAGGTGCAATTGAAGAGTTTGATCGCCTAGCAGAGAGGTTAGATTTCTTGCGGAAACAAGAAGAGGACCTAATAGAGGCAAAAGAAATGCTGTATCAGGTGATTGCTGAAATGGACACAGAGATGTCACGCCGCTTCCAACAGACATTTGATGAGATTCGAGTTCAATTCCAAGATGTATTTGTGCAGTTGTTTGGAGGAGGTAGGGCTGATCTTTTGTTGTCACAACCAGATCGATTACTGGAAACAGGGATTGATATTGTAGCCCAACCGCCGGGTAAAAAACTACAAAATTTAGCGTTATTATCTGGGGGAGAACGCGCATTAACAGCTATGGCTCTCTTATTTGCTATCCTGCGCGTGAAGCCAGTGCCATTCTGTGTATTAGATGAGGTAGAGGCTGCGCTGGATGAAGCTAATGTTAGCCGCTTTGCCGAATATATGCATCAATTTAGCGGTGAGACCCAGTTTATTTGTGTCACACATCGGAAAGGAACTATGGAGAGTGCTGATGTCCTGTACGGTATCACTATGCAGGAAGGCGGCGTTTCCAAGCTGGTGTCTGTTAAGCTAGAAGATACGAAAAAACTGATTGAATCCGCTTCATAGATCGTATTTGCAGTCTTTTAAGACTCGCCGATCCACTAAAACAAACAGACAACATTCAAGGAGGGTCAGTTGTGAGCTTTTTTAAAAAACTTCGTGATTCCATCGTAAAAAAATCAGAAGAGGTAACGCAGAAGTTTACGAATGGGTTAACCAAAACAAGAGATCTTTTAGTTGAGAAAGTAGAGGATTTAGTCCGTCGCTACCAAAAAATTGATGAGGATTTCTTCGAGGAGCTAGAAGAGATTCTAATAGCAGCCGATGTAGGCGTAAATACGGTGATGGAGCTCGTTGATGATTTGCGAGGAGAGGTTCGCAAGCACAAAATCGAGAATGCCTTAGACTTGCAACCAATTCTATCGGAAAAGCTAGTTAACTTATTACGCAATGATGAAGCCCACAATACGGCACTACAGATAGAGGAAGGACGTTTAAACGTTGTGTTATTCGTAGGGGTTAATGGTGTAGGAAAAACCACTACGATTGGTAAGATGGCTCATATGTTTAAACAACAAGGAAAAAAAGTAGTTTTGGCTGCAGGGGATACCTTCCGGGCTGCTGCGATTGAACAGTTGGAGGTTTGGGGCGACCGTGTTGGTGTAGATGTGATTAAGCACCAGCAGGGCGCTGATCCGGCAGCCGTTATCTATGATGCGGTACAAGCGGCTAAGTCACGTAAGGCAGATGTTCTTCTCTGCGACACAGCAGGTCGTTTGCAAAACAAGGTGAATCTAATGGAAGAGCTAAATAAGATCTTCCGTGTCCTACAACGTGAAATCCCAGATGCTCCTCATGAAGTATTGCTGGTTCTGGATGCGACGACTGGACAGAATGCTATGAACCAAGCTAAGGCTTTTGGGGAATCCGCTGGTGTGACAGGTATTGTCTTGACCAAACTAGACGGGACAGCGAAGGGCGGTATCGTTATTGCTATCCGCAATGAGCTGGATATACCGGTGAAATATGTAGGTTTGGGTGAAAAAATGGATGATTTACAAGCCTTTGATCCAGAACAATTCGTTCATGCTTTGTTTGCTGGCTTGATTGAAAAAGAGACAGAGCAGGAAGCTGAGTCCGAGCAAGAATAGCAAGCTTGCGAGCGCTGTTTTTGCAGAATATATCTTGAAAAAATTAATGTCAACAAAAAGACTTGACAGTAGGCGCAGGATTGTATAGTATATTACTTGGCTCTGTAAAGGAAAAAAACTTTACACAGTAGCAACCGATCTAACTGTAAAGGATTGGTTCCATGCTGGAAAAAACGAATCAAGTGAATCTCTTATTTGACTTCTATGCTTCTCTGTTAAAAGGAAAGCAACGCGAATACCTTGAGCTTTACTACCTGGATGATCTATCGTTAAGCGAGATTGCAGAAATGCATGAAGTAAGCCGACAAGCCGTTTATGATCATATCAAGCGAGCTGAAAAGCAGCTTTATGAATATGACGAAAAGCTGAAGCTAACAGCGAAGTATGAACAGCGTCAAGAGGTTGTGAGGATGATGATCAATCTGGTAGAGGCCACAGGTGGGGACGATACGAGAGAGGAATTGCTTATCTTGCTCCGCCAACTGTCAGAGATGGATTAGGAGGGGCACATATGGCATTTGAAAGCTTGGCAAGCCGATTGCAGGGCGCCTTTGATAAGCTGCGTGGCAGAGGTAAAATCGACGAAACCATCGTGAATGAGGCGATGCGGGAAGTGCGTCTGGCTTTATTGGAAGCAGACGTTAACTTTAAAGTCGTGAAACAATTTGTTGCTCGGGTCAAGGAACGTGCAGTTGGACAAGATGTTTTGAAAAGCTTAACGCCAGGACAAATGGTTATTAAAGTGGTAAATGAAGAGCTGACTGAGCTTATGGGCGGTAACGTCTCCAAGCTGGCTGTCTCTAACCGACCACCGACTGTTATTATGATGGTTGGTCTACAAGGTGCGGGTAAAACAACCACAACCGGTAAACTGGCCAAGCTGTTACAAAAACAAAATCGTAAGCCTATGTTGGTTGCTTGCGATATTTATCGCCCTGCTGCCATTAAGCAGCTCCAAGTACTAGGTGAACAATTGAGTGCTCCTGTATTTACTATGGGTGATCAGGTAAGTCCGGTAGAAATCGCTACGAAAGCGATTGAACATGCTAAAGAAAATCACTACGATTATGTGATTCTTGATACGGCGGGTCGACTGCACATTGATGAAACTCTCATGGAAGAGCTTCAACAAGTGCGTGAAGTGGCAAAGCCAGATGAGATTTTGTTGGTTGTGGATGCTATGACTGGTCAGGATGCAGTCAATGTAGCAGAGAGCTTTAACAATCAACTAGAGCTTACAGGTGTGATTCTTACTAAGCTAGATGGAGACACACGTGGTGGTGCGGCCCTTTCTGTTAAAGCAGTGACTGGTAAACCGATCAAGTTCGCAGCAATGGGTGAAAAGCTTGATGCTTTGGAACCATTCCATCCAGATCGTATGGCATCACGCATTCTGGGGATGGGCGATGTACTGAGCTTGATAGAAAAAGCACAGGAAAGCGTCGATGTGGATAAAGCAAAAGAGATGGAGCGCCAAATGCGCCAAGGGGAATTCACTTTTGACATGTTCTTGGATTCCATGCAGCAAATGCGTCAGCTAGGGCCGCTTGAGGACCTGTTGGGTATGTTGCCTGGCATGAATAAGATGAAGGGCATGAAGGATCTAAAGGTGGATGAAAAGCAAATTGCTCGTACGGAGGCCATCGTGAAGTCGATGACAAAGGAAGAGCGGGCTAACCCTGATATCATGAATGCAAACCGCCGCAAGCGTATTGCTGCTGGTAGCGGAACCACGATCCAGGAAGTGAATCGTTTCATCAAGCAATTCGAGGATATGAAGAAAATGATGAAGCAATTCACAGGCATGACGGACAAAATGAAAAAGAAAAGCAAGAAAAAAGGCGGATTCTTTCCTTTTAAAGGAAATGCACCGATCGATCCGTTTGGTGGTATGGGCGGAGATGCCGATGATAAAAAAGGCGGCTTCAATTTCCCGTTTAATCCGTTTAAATAATGTAAGCTTGAACTCTCTTCGCTCTATAAAGGCGATAGTTCAGATATATAGACACATACAACGTTTTTCGTTGATTCTTTTAGGAGGTGAACAACATGGCAGTTAAAATTCGTCTAAAGCGCATGGGTTCTAAAAAGGCTCCTTTCTACCGTGTGGTAGTTGCGGATTCTCGTTCCCCACGTGATGGTCGTTTCATTGAAGAGATCGGCTATTACAATCCAGTTGCTCAACCAGCAGTGGTTAACATTGACAGCGAGAAAGCTGTTCAATGGATCATGAACGGAGCGCAACCTACCGATACAGCTCGTAACTTGCTTTCTCAAGTAGGCGTACTTGCGAAAGTACACGAAGCAAAAATCGGCAAGAAGTAAGATTGGGACGGTGATCTTTAGATGAAGGCTTTGATCGAAACGATCGCGAAAGCTCTTGTGGATCATCCGGAACATGTGAAAGTGAACGCAGTGGACAAGGAGCGTATCTTAGTTTTCGAGCTTTCCGTTCATCCAGATGATATGGGTAAGATTATTGGAAAACAAGGTCGCATTGCGAAAGCCCTGCGGACGGTTGTAACGGCTGCTGCAGTTCAGACTGATAAGCGGATTACCGTTGAAATCGTATAAAAAAGACTGGGGGGTTCTCCAGTCTTTTTTCGTATCTACATACGTGTTAACCCCACATGCAAAATATAGTGTTACTACATGTGTTTATATAAAGGAAAGCAGCGAAATAACTTTCTTAGCTGTCGGGAGGCGGTGCCTATGATCAGCATTGAGAGATTGGTGCATGTAAAAGTTGTTTTGACAGAGAAAACTAAGGCGTTATTACGGGAAGAATATGAAAAACAAGCACAATATGTGCATATGGAATTGGAGCAATGGCGATTCCAGCGTAAAAAAATATTAGCTGAGGCTGAAAAAAGAGGAAGCGAAGGGATGCGTCTGGCTCTGGAGAGGTTGGATCAGGAAGAAGGGACCCTGCGTGAGAAATTGGAGCTGATTTCTATTCAACTTGAACAAGTAGAAAGGCTTCCCTTAGAAAGTGAACTCCATCAGCA
>NZ_LSSO01000181.1:0-24860 GCF_001645205.1 Brevibacillus sp. SKDU10
TGGATTTATCATGAAAAGATTGGCAGGCAGTAAAATACCATTGTGTGAATATCTTCAGATTAAATTTTATATTAGAACCCAAAAATCTCTCTAATCGATCAGAGAGATTTTTTGTATGCAATCCTGTATCTAATCCTATTAGTAGGGCACCGTTATATTCCGGATATAATTCAATGTACCGTTTTTGTAGACATAAATGGATGCATTGCCAGATTGAACTGCGGTAAATTTATTAAACTGTGTCCTGCTATCGTATTCAACCTTGATAACCTCACGACTTTGAAATACTTTTTGCGACCAGCCATCCTTCGTGCTTATTCTGATATGTGAGCCAATATTCCATGTTTCATTAGAAGTGCGGATTGATGCTGAGACGTTACTAGAGTGTTTGGCTGGTGTAGCCATTGCACTTGATGCTGGTAAGAATGGTGTTACCGTGATCCCAAGAGCTAAAGAGAAAGCAAGTAGTGTTGAGACAGATTTTTTCATTAGGGAAGCCCTCCTTATATTTTTGAATATTAAAATAATTATATCGAATAATGTAAAAAAATGTAAGCAATTTAGAAATATCTATAATCCGATTAACTTTCATACTAGCTTTTTGTTACGGCCAAGAAGCGTGAGAAGCTTCTATAAGGATTTTCTGATGTCTATCGGAGAGTGGCAAGTTGCTGCGCATATGCCTTTTACTCTTATAGCAAACTAAGGAATAGATTTTTTACCTTTATACACAGCTTCTTCGCAAATCCTTGACCTGTAGCCTGAAAATAGATGGAGAAATTTTTGATTTGTATAAAAGCATTAGCTTGATTGCGAAGCATTCCCTTTTAAGCATGAGGTATGGCCCTCGCTTCCTCTCGGGAAATGCCCCTTTGCCTCGAATTGCCATGAGTGTTTCTTGATAATGTGCTCGTGCTACAGGAAAACTGATTCACTGACCTTCAAACAGATTAATAATACAGAGCAGGGAGCACAACCTAATGTTTACCTCGCCTTATACCCCGTAGGATAGGCAAGAAAAAGCCTATGCCATCACCTCACCAAAGCAACAGCGATGTAGAATAAAACACATTTTTATGACTCTAATCAGCATACAACGAACGGGAATAAGCTTTATTGAAATTCTGGATTGCCTTCGATTTATAAGGTTACGAGACCTTGTCACTAGGGTTACGACAGCTATTTTAGTAGCTTCGTGATAGAAATCTCACAGCTCACAAAGGGATAACGCATGTCAGTTCTTACAAAAGGAGTGATCTTGTGATCTTCTAGACGAACTCAGAACGAATGGAATGTCGGACGAAACGGCCATGTACGTGAAAATAAAACCAAAAGGAGAGTATCTATGCCTATCCATGAAATGCTTCGGTTAAAAATGTGTAAGGTACTAGGTCTGACCCTGCTTATTTTTTCATTGATCGCTACACCGATGATTTATGCAGCGGAGAAGAAAGTAAACCCGATTGGGCCCACGAATGCAAAAGAAGTAGAGAAGTTTGCTGATCAATTTTTCAACCGTCCAAAAATCAAAGAAAAGCTCACCGGTGCTGCTTTTGTTGTCGTGAAGGATGACCAAGTATTGTTTAAGAAAGGCTACGGATATGCTGATCTGGAGAAGAAGCGGCCTGTTGATCCAGACTCTACCGTATTTCGTATCGCTTCGATTTCTAAAATCTTCACGTCCACAGCAGCCATGCAGCTCGTCGAACAAAATAAACTAGACCTAAATAAGGACATTCAGGAGTACCTGAAGGATTTCAAGCTCAACAATAAAACAGGCAAAAAGCTCACCTTGGATCATTTAATGTCACATATGACTGGCTTTGAGTATACCGATCTTCCTTCTATGGATACAGAATCACCCAATAAGTATTATCCATTGGATGAATTTGTTAAGCAGAATGCTCCAAGCATTGTATCCAATCCTGGAGAGGTGTTTCGGTATGACAATTATGCTTTCGTCTTGCTAGGATACATTGTACAGAGCATGACTGGTGTACCATTTCATCAGTATGCGGAGAATCATATTTTTAAACCTCTAGGCATGAATAGCAGTAGTTTTATCATGAGACCCGATATACATGCTAATCTGGCTACTCCATATGATGGCGTAAAAAAACCAATTCCTGAATATGGCTCGATTCCTACAGATGCACCAGACGGGAGTATGCTATCGACTGCAGGTGACATGGCGAAGTTCATGATCGCACATCTTAATGGTGGTAAGCTTGCAGGGAAACAGATTTTGCAGGAAAAAACAGCAAAAACCATGCATCAGGTTCGCCATAATCTTCACCCAAAAATTCAAAATGGCGCATACGGATTCGAAACATTTTTCCAAAACCATTACAATCAACAAGCTGTGATAGGCAAGGGCGGGGATTTGCCTGGATACCATTCTTGGATGTGGCTTTTACCCGAAAAGAAGGTGGGGGGATTTGTTGTTTTTAATGGAGATGGGGCGAATTTTCGTGAAGAGCTGTTCAAAGCGTTCATGGATCATTACTATCCAAAACCAGTGGAAGATAAGGTAGATGTACAAACCACCAAAAAAGGGCTGCAACGCTTTGTCGGCGTTTATCAGGATTTACGCTCCCCGTATTGGGTGTTTCGAGTCAATGTATTAGATGACGGACAACTGATGGTTAAAGACCCTTTGGGTAATCATAAGTTTCGGCAAAAGGACCCGTTTTTGTTTGAAGATGAGCAAGGAATGAAAGCTGCGTTTAAAGCAAATCCGAATGGCTCAGTTGACTATTTTTATTACAATAAGGTGGATAGCTGGGCGCAAAAAAGACCGGAGCCAAAACCATATAGTGATGTCGCCAAAGACCACGAATTTGCCAAATATATTTACGATGCTAAACAGCTTGGGTATCTAGTTGAAACTCCCGACAATAAGTTTCACCCCGAAAAGCCAATTACTCGGGGAGAATTTATTGCTCAATTACTACGCGTTATAGGAGTTCCGCCTTCTAAAAAAATGCCAATGTTTAAGGATTTACCTGGTAATGAATACGCTGGGGAAATTCAAAGCGCTCTAGATTACGGGCTCGTAGAAAAACCAAATCATCAACGAATAGAGCCAAATAGACCAATTACCAGGGAAGAGGCGGCAATGCTCGTCTGGCGAGTGGCCAATAAAAGACAGGTATCTCCTTCTGCAAAAGTGTCTTTGATTGGCAAAACGGATTCCTGGGCGATGGACGGTGTTAAATATGTAGTCTCAAAGGGCTTGTACGGCCCTGAAGTTAAACCGAATAGTCGAGGAGAAATCGATTATAAATCCAAGCAGCCAATGCTTCGCCAAGAGGCGGCTGCACTGATCAGCTTATTTGCACAACGCTTTGTTTAGAGCGAATAGTAAATAGGAAATGTAGCCCTGCTGCCTTTGCAAGGTTTGATGCCTAGAAGGACTGAATGTCTTGGGAGCAGAGGATACACATGACTCCACAGAGAGCTGACGGATTCTCTGTGGAGTTTTATTTACAGTATGGTTATGGGAAAATTCAGGAATTAAGTTGGGATTATTTAGAAAAATATCTTGTTATAAAAGAAGAAATACGCAATAATGTCTGTAGCTTTATATTTTTCTTATGAAGGGAATGAGTTATGCCAGGTAGCTGATGGTCTTTTCTTACTCAACGTATAAAACATTGGAGGTAAGACCATGAAAACAGAAGCAAGCATTGTAACAGACAGATTGCTAGTAAGAGAAATGACGCTTGAAGATGCAGAGGTTTTATATCGCTATTGGTCAGATGATGAAGTAACAAAGCATATGAACATCTCTTCCTTTACACATGTTGATCAAGCGAAAGAAATGATACAACTCCTCCTTGATTTAGGGAAGGAAGGGAAAGCATATCGTTATTCCATTGTAGTAAAGGAAACAAACCAAGTAATTGGAACTTGCGGGTTTAATTATATAGATCGAGAAGATAATCGAGCTGAGATTGGATTTGATTTGGGGAGACCATTTTGGAAGAAGGGCTATGCTAGAGAAGGCCTAGAGGCGCTGGTTCGCTATGGATTTGATGTCCATAAGCTTAATCGAATTGAGGCAAAGGTTGAACCGGAGAATGTTAATTCCAAGAAGCTTTTAAGCAAGCTGGCCTTTGTTGATGAAGGAATACTACGAGAATACCAAAAATCCAAAGGAAGCTATGTTGATTTACACATATTTTCGTTGTTGAAAAAAGAGTACCTTGAACAGAAATGAATGAGTTAAGTCTTTTAGAGATTGATAGCACGGTATAAAGAGTAATCCTAATTCATTTGATAGGTCCCCTTCAGGTAGACAGTAAGCAGAGATAATACTGTTTATTTGGAGGGATTTTTTTATGAGGGAAATGACCTGTGTAAGCCTACACGTTCCAACGAATGGTGAAATCGTAGAGCTGCATGAGTAGTCTTACTTATGCTAGTGATGAAGGGAAGCTGAATGGAAAAAGGCGACCTTAACAAGGTCGCCAAATGCTTGTCTAGCGTTATTAGTTCTTTGTAAGTGTAACCTTACCAGAAGATGCTTTTCCTTCGAAATCATACAAATCGTCATCGTCGTCAGAATCCGTAATGGTACCAGTAATGTCAGCATCCTCAAAGGTATCGTCATCCCAAACCATCTTACAGATTTTCGTTACGAAATTCTTAAGGTCATCCTTATCTAGATCATTGAACAAATCTTCGTCATCGTCCATGCTAAACTCGATTGTGATCTCAATATCATCTTCATCGCCATCTAGGCTAATATCCCAATCAATATCTTCCCAATCTTCATATTTATCGCGGATTTCATCTTCAAGATCTTCTAAATCATCGCTGATACTGCTTTTCTTATCATCTTTCCTTGCTAGATCATCCTTGGCATCTTTCAATTGTTTTTCTAGGTTTGCGATTGTGGAGTCTTTAGATGCCAATTGAGCTTGCAGTGAAGCAACAGTTGGGTCTTCACGATCTGTTACGGATACTGTGTAGGATGTTTGATCCCAATCAACGTTTTTGTTGAATACACCAGCCATCATGCGAACAGGAATGTAAGTCGTTCCATTGACAATAAATGGTTCAGTCGAGGTTGGAACTTCATAACCGTTATACTTTACCTTCACATTATTGTATGAAGCCAGTACATTCTTCTTTACCACTGCAGCATCAGTTGTTGCAGGTAGAGCTCCAATCAATAGAGCAGATGATAATACTAGTAATGCTTTTTTCTTAAACATCAGGATCCCTCCATGTGTCTTCTTTCTACTGATGAAATTTTTGTTGTTTTTACAAGCAAGAAAGTTTTAACACCGAAATTTTGCTGAAGAATTTCGTGACCTTCTTGGCTAATCTCTGCCATTTTACAAAAGAAAGAAGTCATGCTGATGTCAAAACAAAATGTTTTCTAGGGAATTTATGGCAATAATGTAGTCGTAATGAAAGCAAACATTTATAAAAAGAAGCAAATGCTGTTATACCCCTCTACTCGTAAGGAAAAGGACCCTCTGCAACCTAAGCAGCCCCTACGCGGAAATGTGCTCTTCACAAAACCGACACCAATATACTATAGGGGAGTATAGTACAATGATTTTGAATTATAAATCATTATGTTTGGAGGAGAGATATCATGAAAGTCGCAATTATGCTTTACAATGGGATTACTGCGCTAGATGCAATAGGGCCGTACGAAGTATTTGCTGGTGTAAAGGGCAGCGAAGTGAAGTTTGTCGCCAAAGATAAGGGTTTAATCAAGCTTGATTCTAAAATGGGGTATTTGCATGCCGATTTTAGTTTTTCTGAGGTTACATCGGCTGATATTCTTGTCGTCCCTGGTTGTTGCCCTCCTAACTATAAGTCTTTGATGAATGACGAAGACACATTGAATTGGATTCGGGAAATACATAAGACCACGAAGTGGACTACATCGGTGTGTACCGGTTCTCTGATTTTGAGTGCGGCAGGTTTGCTTAACGGATTGAAGGCAACCAGTCATTGGAGTTCCTTGGATTTACTCCAGTCTCTTGGTGCTATCCCAACTGATGAGAGAGTGGTTCGTCAGGGCAAAATCGTTACAGCGGCGGGTGTTTCCTCCGGTATCGACATGGCCCTCCAGTTAGTAGCATGGGAATCAGGAGAAGAGATGAGCAAATCAATCCAACTGCTTATGGAATACGATCCTATGCCTCCGTTTGATACTGGTTCACTAAAGAAAGCTCCAGCTTCACTGGTAGAACAATTACGAGCGATGCTTCAAAAGCTTGAAAACAAAGAGCCTGAATTATAAATCATATATAAGACGTAAGTAATCTAGCTGAGTTTATTTGAGTTTGCCCTCAGCCAGTTACCGTGAAAAGTATTACCTATGCTAAGTGGTATCGATGTAGCTCCAGCTTATCGTCATGATCATAAAAACAGATATCTACATACCAAAAAAGCATCATTCTTTCTTTATACTCATAGAAAGGATGATGCTTTTTTGTCCTAGCTGGGAGGCAATATGAGTAAGTCCCTTCCTGCCAAAATAAAAACGCTCCTTTTCGGTATATTCACGGGTGAGTGAAGAGTGAACTAACACCGAAAAGAAACGTTTTATAAAAGCGTGTAAGCCGCTGAATGATCCGATCGTTCTCCTCTTCACTTAGTGATTACCAAGGATAAGAATCTGGATGAATCTTGGCTATGACAAGTGGACCCTATCGGGATCGAACCGACGACCTCTACACTGCCAGTGTAGCGCTCTCCCAGCTGAGCTAAGGGCCCGCATTTGGTGAACTTATGGAAAAAGTATAGCATAGTGTCTCTCTCTTATGCAACAAAAAAACTTAAAATTTTGCCATTTATCATTCAAACATGTACATCTTATAAATATAAGGCTAAAATATTCCGATAACATTGATGACAACTGGAAAGGAACGGAAATATACCTCTTACTAACTTATTTGCTACAATCGACCAGTAATTCCGATTTCCCATCCAGAAAAACATAAACGAGTTACCCAGTTACCCGATCGAATATCGATTATCCCCAAGCCTAAGGAGGAGTTACCTTGTTTACAATTTGGAATACAAAAAAACCATATCCAGTACATGAATCATCAGAAGTAGATAAGCAGCAGACGAAAACTCACTTTTCTTCAGGCGCTTCACCAGCTATAGCATCTACCAATATGAATTCTGTTTCCCGTACGCATTCACTGATAGAAGCTGATACACATAATCACTTGCTTACAAGCATTGGTCTCTACGAACAAAATATGAAGCTAAGTCAAAGCGGCAAGCTTTTAGACGATCTACAAGAGACAACGAAGCGGGCCATTCACGTAAGTAAATCTTCAGAGGAATTAGCTTGTTCGGTAGTGGACGTAGCCGAAAGTACAAGCAAAATGGCGCAGTTTACCGAAGAGACAACAAACAAGGCATACCAAAGTGGCAAGAGTATCAGTGAATCGCTGGCTATTTTTCGTGAAGTAGAAAATTCCGTTTGTTCTATGAACAATACCTTCGACAGCTTGCAACAGGGTATCATCTCAACACATAAAATTGTCGATACCATTCAGAGTATTTCTAACCAAACCCATTTACTAGCGCTGAATGCTTCGATTGAGGCAGCAAGATCGGGTGAGCATGGGCGAGGATTTGCTGTCGTAGCGCAGGAAGTGAGAAAGCTCGCTGAGGAGACCAAGCGTGCTCTGGCGGATATTTCTACTCATATGGAAGAAGTCATGAAAACATCTCTGACAATGCGTGAACAGGTTCAAGCAACACAACAGCAGGTGGCAGTAGGGGCTCATCAGGCAACGGAGGCGGAGGTTTCCTTGCGGCATATGATTGAGGAGATGCGCAGCATTGAGACACAGACCAGTAATATCGCATCCATTACGGAGGAACAAGCGGCAGCTACTCGCGAAATTGACGAGCATATACATAATATCGTGGAACAGATTTCAGAATCTAGTGAATCCTTGCGAAATATGGGAATAGACGTGAATGCGCTATCGCAAAAAATAAATCAGAATAGATTATACAATATTGAGGAGTATGGTAAGCAACATGATTGGCATGACCATCCTGATTTGTTAAAGCAGGTCGTCATTCAAGATCATCTTTGGTGGGTGTGGAAGGTATACAATGCGATTTATGGATTTGAGGTATTAAATCCTTATGAAGTTATAGATCATACGGCATGTCGATTAGGGCGTTGGTATAAGCTAGAGCAAGATCGTGTTCCAAAAGCATTAAAGCCTGGTTTCGAGAAAGCGCATCACAATGTTCATCGCTTAGCAAAAGAGATTGCTGTCGCACTTCAGAATGGCGATAAACATCGAGCTAAAGCTTATCAAACGGAGCTAGAGCGGGCTTCTAGTGAAGTTGTACAATTTATTGAGAAAATGATGTAACAGCACAAACGCCATATTTTCCTATTATTATAAATCTCTATATTCAAAAAAGCTCTCTAGGCCATTAAACGTCCTGAGAGCTTTTGATCATCAGCTAAACCTGATTATTTGCCTTCATTTCCTATACAGTGCCTGCACAACCTTATGTAGTCGTTACAATGTTGATCATTTTTACCTTCTGAATAATCGTTGTTTCCAACTGTTCATTAAGCTTATCAATGCGTTTTCCGATGAGAAAAACATCAACAATAGCCCAAACAGTAATTGGAATAAACATAAGAAACCAACTGATGACACTGACGACGATCATACCAACAGCAATTCCATTGTCACCGCTATAAAATCGATGACCTCCCAAGATGCCTAAAAAAATCCACAGAAGATAGGCAATCAGTTTTGATCTTTTTCGTTTTTCAAATTCTGCGTTTACCATGAGTTGTTGATTGGTAGTTAAGCTTCGCCTTGCAGTCAAATTATCCATGACATTCCTCCCGACAGAATGAGCACATACCCAAGCTTTTATAACGTCAAAAAGAATAGACAGCTCGTGGCTGTCAAATTCTTTGGGCATATGCATCTATTCTATGAGAGGGGATGAATAAATTTGCTTGTTTGTGGTTGATGTCTAAAAATATTCAAAATCGCATAATGAACCACAAAATACATAAGGAATGGTGCTTTTCTTTACAATCTAAACTTTAAATCGCTTCAGTTCTTCCTGCAACTGCTTCGTCATGTTAGCCAACGTACTAGCGGTAGCATGTACTTCCTGAGCAGAAGCAGAGGCTTGCTCGGATGTAGCCGCAATTTCCTCTGAGGAGGCAGCGACTTCCTGCGAGATACTGGAGCTGGATTCCACTTTCGAGATAATATCTTCTTTTTGCTGCTGCATGTGCTGTGCAGATAAGCTAAGTTCCTCCAGCTTAGGATTAATGACGTCAATTTCTGCCATGATGTTTCGGAAAGAGGCAGTGGCTGTGTCCATTTCTGATTTTTGCCCGGAGATCGCTTCTTTCATTGATGTTGCATTCATAAGCATTTGATCTGAATCGGCAGATACCGCGCTAATCATGTCTGCGATCATTTGAGAAGATTGGCGGGATTGCTCTGCTAATTTACGTACTTCATCGGCCACAACAGCGAAGCCTCTGCCAGATTCTCCTGCCCTTGCTGCTTCAATAGCTGCGTTTAATGCTAATAGATTTGTTTGTTCGGCAATTTGATTAATGACAGTAGTGATATGATGAACATCCTTTAGGTTATCGTTGGCTGTGACAATATTATTGATGAAATCCTGGAAGACCTGATTAACCTCATCAACCGATGTGATGAGCTGGTTCAGGTTTTCGTTACTTTCATTTGCCAACGTATGAATATTTTTTCCGTTCGTGTCTACTTCCTGGATTGCACGCACCATCTCATCTAATTGCGTACCATACGAGCTGAGTGTCTCTCCGATCTCAATCAAATCTTCTGTTTGGGAAGTAACACCCGTTGCAACATCTTGAATGGAGATAGATACACTTTCCGTAGCGGTGCTCATTTCATTGGAAACGTTGCTTAGGCTCTGAGAAGATTGATCGATTTCCTGCGATTGCTTTTGTACAACACCAATTAAATTACTAAAGGAGTTTTTCATATTTTGCAACATGTGAGACAGCTCACCAAACTCGTCTTTACGCTTAAGTAGCTTGTCATCGATTGATGTGTTTAGCTCGCCTTGTGCCATTCTTCCTAGAATGTCTTTAAAGGAGTGGATGGAACGGCTTAGCGTATAAGCATACCAATAGGCAATACCAATGGAAGCTAACAAGAAGAAACAAGAAATTACCATTAAATAATTTCGCATGCTAGTAATGCCGCCAAGTAGATCATCGGAATTGATAAAGACAACAATTCCACCGCCTGTAAGAGGGAGCGGGGCGTACCCAACATATTTTTTTATTCCTTGATATTGATAAGAGCCAGTAGAAGTATTTCCTGTAATCAAATCGGACACAATGTTAGCGAGTTCCTTAAAGCTGTCATCGGTCTGAGACATCACAATCAGGTTTTCTTGTGTTTTCATTTTGGGAATATCCTCAGTGACGACAATCGTTCCAGTTTTATCTACAACAAAGCCTTGTCCTGTTTCACTGAATCTAAGCGTAGACAAAAACTTTACCAATTCATCAGCAGATTGAACGACGTATACCACACCATTAATCTGATTTCCTGTACGGATAGGTGCAGCAAACACGATAATAGGTTCTTTCGTTTGGCTGGCGATAAATACGTCTGATGTAGTTGTAGCTCCGGTCAATGCTTTTTGGAAATAGATCTTTTTACTAATATCTTTTCCTTCATTACTACCAATCACGGTCTTACCTGTAGCGTCTGCAATACCCCAATCTATTGCACCATGCTCTTTAACCAGGGTATCAAGACTCTTTTTAATTGCTTCTGAATCTGTTTCTGTTTGATATTTTTTAACTGCTTCTCGAGCTGCTAAACTTTCTACAAATGTTATGTCATCTGTCAATTGAGCCTGATAATTTCCCGCTGCTTGTTGGGCAAGAGGCAAAAGCATTTCCTCTGCACTTGTGACCATTTGCTTTTGCGCTTCAAAAAAAGAAAGGCTTGTAAGTCCTAAGCAGGTGATGATCAGCAAGCCACAAATCATAAATAATAGCTGCCCTTTAATCGATTTAAACTGAAAGATTCCTTTCAATTTCAAAATAATCCCTCCATTTTTACACTTGTTAAAACAAGCATGTCTTTACATTTTCGTACTTTAACATTAAAAAATTTATGGACAATTTGTTACGGATGTGTAAAAACGCAAAAATAAAAAAATACCCAAGCTATGTAAGTGCTTTTATTTATAAATAAGTAAACCTATAGGAATTATGAAACTTTTTCGTGCTTGATTCGTATACCCAAAAAGTAATCAGCCCAAGAAGTGATCAATAGTAATGTTTCGTAATAAAAAGGGTAAACTGATTACAGATTCTACATCATTTTTTATGTAGCGAGGAGGGCATTACAGTAATGGATATTCGTGAAATTGAACTACCTGGCATCGGTCGAAAATTCGAAATGATTACAAGAAATAATGAAAAAGTGGTTATCGTTATCCACGATGATGGTCGGAGAGAGATTTATCAATTCGATGCAGATGATCATGATGAGAGCATTTCTAGTGTTATTTTTAACGATGCCGAAGCTAGAAAAGTGGCTGAGATTCTAGGGGGAGTCGTTTATAAGCCAAAAGCGCTTGAGACAGTAGAAATGGCTTTTCATGATTTAGTAATTGAATGGTTTAAGGTATCACCAAATGCTGTAGCGGTTAATCGGTCGATTCTGGAGGTGGATATTCGCAATAAGTACAGTGTGACTGTGATTGCGATTCTGAAAAAGAATTTGAAAAAAGTTCTGAATCCGGGACCTGAGGAGATTATAGAAGCTGGGGATACGTTAGTCCTAAGTGGGGAAAGAACTCATTTAAAGGCGGCGATTCGTGAATTATTATCGAGCGAGGGGGACTAAAATATAGATGGATCATTTGGTATTTGAGGTCGGAACTGCACTTTTGTTGGTAGCGATTGCAGCATTGCTGGCGGGAAGATTAAAATTCTCGATTATCCCATTTTTAATTGTTTTGGGAATGATCGTAGGTCCGCATGCTCCTACGATTGGGATTTTTGATTTTACCTTTATTGAATCCCAGGGAGTCATTGATTTTATGGGTAGGATTGGCGTTTTGTTTTTACTGTTTTATCTTGGGCTGGAATTCTCAGTCGGTAAGCTCATCAAATCAGGGAAATCTATAGCCGTTAGTGGAACCATATATGTAGCTCTTAACTTTGTATTGGGGCTTCTCTATGGTTTTATGACTGGATTCCCAATGCTAGAAACATTAATTATTGCTGGTTTTGTGTCGGTGTCTTCCAGTGCGATTGTAGCCAAAATCTTAGTAGATTTGCGGCGAACGGGAAACTCAGAGACAGAACTTATCCTCGGAATAATTCTCTTTGACGATATTTTCCTCGCGGTATTCCTTTCTATTATGTCAGGATTGTTGCTAGGTGGAGCAACATCGATTGGAGGAAGCATTCTATCTGTCCTCATTTCAATCGGGTATATGCTATTGTTTTTTGTTATTGCTCGTAAAGGAACCCCTATCTTAAATAAACTACTTAATATTGCTTCAGATGAAATTTTTATCATTGTGGTGTTTGCAGCTTTGTTCTTTGTTGCTGGTTTTTCTGAAACCATTCACGTAGCAGAAGCAATCGGCGCCTTATTATTTGGCTTAGCATTATCAGAGACAGAGCACAGCAAACGCATTGAAAAACTCGTTATTCCATTCCGTGATTTTTTTGGAGCCATATTTTTCTTTAGCTTTGGGCTCAGCATTGATCCATTAACACTAGGCGGTGCCATTTGGCTTGCGTTAGGTGTTGTTATTTTAACCGTAGTGAGTAATTACGTTGCCGGTATGATTGCAGGCAGACGCTCTGGACTGTCTCATAAAGCATCTAGTAATATCGGACTTACGATAATGGCTCGCGGTGAGTTTACTATTATTGTAGCGAATCTTGGTATTGCAGGCGGGCTAATGCCTATTTTAAAACCGTTTTCTGCCTTGTACGTGTTGATTCTTGCTATACTGGGACCTTTACTCACCAAAGAATCTAAGTATGTTTATCAGTTTATGAACAAGATTTTTGGCTGGAGTCAAAAAACAGCAAAAAAGGCAGAGCAGAAGATTGAAAACTCATAACGAGAAGAGAATACAGGCTTCGGCTTAAAATATAGAGAAGGATAAATATTGGGGCTTAGTTCAGTACATATTGGACTAAGTTCTTTTTTTTATTGGTTTTCCACAGAATTTCCACGTTTATTTGATAGAATGAAAATAACAAAGACAGAAACAAATACAAAAACAGAAATCGGAGACTAATATGTATATGGATTCGAGAATCGTAAAATCGTTGTTTATACTACAGTTGCTCTCATCATTTCTAGTATTTGCTGGGCATTATACCGCATTAGTGCTCAACTATACTGATCCATTCTGGGTTATCGCTTTAAATCAAATCAGCCGTTATGGAACTGTTTTTTTAGCAATTATTACTGGATTTTTTACTGCAAGATCCCTAGAACGATTAAAGGGGAGTGGCTGGAGCTTTTTTTCGGGAAAAATTACTTATATTTTTATCCCGTTCCTTTTATTTGGTGTTTTGTATCACTATTTATTAACGGAACAGCTCCCTTCACAAGGAACTGATTTTCTAAATATCATACTTGGTAAAACAGGCGGGCAGCTTTATTTTATCTTCATGCTGTGCCAATATTATGTATTCGCTTACATTTTTAGGAATATTATTAACAAAAAGAATATTCTTGTGCTGATCTGGGTGTTTATGATCCTTCAATATGTGTATATTAATTACCTACACCAGCCTTGGCTTGGACTGAGTACACGGCATGCTTTCCCGACCTGGATTTTCACGTTTTATTTAGGACATATCATATATTGGTACAGGGAAGAAATCATTCTCTTCATGAAGAATAATCAGCCTATTTTGGTAGGCTTTGCTGGAATCTCCTTATTTAGTGCAATATTGTTTGTTCTATCTGAAACAACCTACGTGGCTGTTCATATGCGGTTTGTATTAGCGACACTTGTTACGTTGCTTACTGGCTTACTTTTTCTGTTCGATTGGGCAGAGTATATTCCTTTGACCTTTCGTAAAGGTCTGACCTTCTTCATATACCTGACACACTCGGCTGTTACGATTATCGTAAATAAGACACTGATAGGTTATCTAGGCGATATTGCTTGGATTTTTGAAAGCACGTGGTATACGCTCGTTTATTTAGTCATTATTTATTGCATCACCTTTGGAATTTCCATGCTTTTGTCTAAAATGATGAACCTGATGGAGACACATAAACGGCGGAAGATTAGGCAAATAGAAAGCTCGATGTAAAAAAATGGTTGATGCATGTGTTCAAATTGCATCAGCCATTTTTTATTTGCCGGCGTTTGGTTCTGATGTTCAACCAGTAACTCATAGTCTCTTTTTTGTTTCATTCGTAACGTTTATAATAGATAAGTGATTTTTGTTTCCCTTCTTACTTAGTAGATTTGTATCTACGTGCATTCTGCTTGTGATAGGCGGGGTATCATCTAAGACAAAAACATAGACAAATACATGGAGGTTTTCATGAATAAAAAAGAAGTGGCAGCTTGTCTGTCCGCGTTCTTGCTCCTATTCTTGCTGGGCTGTCAGTCTGTGGAACAGCAAGCCCAACAAGCCTACTCTGAACCCAAACAGCTAGAATCGACGAATAAAACAGACATACAAAACATCTGTACTGATGAGCAAGATTGTATAGAGCTAGGCAATAGACTGGTTCAGGAAATCAGTGTAAACATACCCGAGCTATTTTCGATGGAAGAGTATGTGAAGGATAAAAACGCAGAGTCGGAAGCCAACGAGAAAGGCTTCTCCATCGACGCAAAAAGACAAAATGCTAGTGAGACACACGTGCTGATGAAATACAAGATTAATGCACAAGATGAATTAGTAGAGCCGTATAAGCAAAAGCTAGATACCCCAAAATGGAGGAGCAACTCTTCTGCAACTGGTCTTACGCGTGAGGAGCTTGAAAAATGGCAAAAAGATACTTGGCTGCATCATGAGATGTGGAACTTCTATAAGGCGTTAATTCCTAAGGAGCAACGAAAACAGCTTACAGAATTTACGGTCATGACAGATGGGAAACAGCATATCTTTGCGAATCTAATTCAATCAGAGGATGGTTCTAATAAATGGAGATTGGAGATGGATGCGCTAGATTTCCATAAAGCCGATCCACAGCTAGTTAAAGAACTGATCCATGAGACTGCCCACCTGATCTCGCTAGGAGAGGATCAGATGCAAAGTTACATAGAACATGATAAACAAAAAGCGCGGGTGAGTCAGAGTCAGCCAAAAAATAACGTAAAGTGTGACAGCCTACATGTGAACGAAGGCTGTACGAAAAAGGATTCCTATCTAAATAAATTTTATCAGCAATTCTGGTCGATGTATGAAAAAGAATGGAAACAGACGAATGTAGAGACCGATGCATCAGCTAAACGGGTCTTCTACGATACCTATCATCAGGAATTTGTATCAGAATATGCCATCACCAACGTGGCAGAGGACTGGGCAGAGACCTTTACCATGTTTACACTGCATGATTTTAGCCAAAATGAAACGACATCAGAAAGCCAGCAAAAGTTCGCGAAAATGAAATCGTTGTATGCATATTCTGAACTAGTTAAGGTGAGAACAGAAATTTTATATCAAATGTATAAGCTGCTACCAGAGCTAAAGCAGTAGCAGAATAAAGGACTAGCTTATACCAAATGAGCCAAAAGCCAGAGGTTCCCAGTAACGGAATATCTGGCTTTTGGTCTGTCATTTTTGTCATTACTGTATGATGGGGATAGAGCCGCTATATTTATGTTCTTCTTCAAAGCGGCGAAATACATTCATCTGATAGGAGGCTTTTTTCGGAACAGGGAAGCTCGCCCCGAAAGCTGTCAACATTACGATAAGCCTTAATAAATACCTCCTGAGTAATATCCTCTGCCAGAGCATGGTTTTTGACAATCATACAAACCAGATGGAAGACGCTCTCCCCATATTGGTGAATCAAATCTTGAATCGCTGCCTCTTTATTAATAACGAGACTTGGAGGGGATATCGAGTCTATCGAAATGGGCTTGATTTGGTCACAACCAATGTCGTTCAACATATTCACCTCTTTCTTCTATCTGTATATAAGGATAGGGTCAGGAACGATTTTGTGACAGGTTTAGGATAATTTTTTTGCGGGAGGAGTAAATCTCTTCATTTGTAAACAATTTGTTAAGACCGAATATTGCTAGTGGTTTCTAGTAAATTTATAATAAATGAAATGTTTCGTGTTTATGTACATATACGGCTAGAGAAACAAACTTTGAAAAGGGAGCGGCGGTTATCAAATGAAAATTCCTCAAGAGTTTTTCAAGGCCTTTCCAGCGTATGAAGACGTGTTTTATGACGAGATAGAACAACACCGCAAGCATTTCCTGCCTATTTGTTCGATTAATTTACAATGTGTGTTTCCAGAACGAGATGAGTGGGTGCATTTTGTATCAGCTAAGGCGATCTATGACGGCTGTGTAGGGGAGGATACCCCAGATTTTCATACAGAATATACGAAGGAGGACATGCTTGGCTTTACGGTGATAGACGGGAAGTATAAGTTTGAAGCGGATTGGAGCTATTTCGGAACAAATCACGAAGAAGAGAGTAAAGCTTATCTGGATAATGCAAACCATTTCCAGATAAGAAAGGAATATTACGAGCGAGTGGGTTCGATTTATCCGTACTCCAGCTTTGGGAAAGAGATTCAGGATGTAGAGGAATTAATTCAGGATATGCAGGATAAACAGGAAAAGGGCTGGGGATTGGAATATCCGGCTATCAATGGATTCTTAGATGATGTAGCGTTTAAATCTGAAGAAATGCAAAAATTCATGAAAGAATATGATGTAAGCATGGAAGAGATGGAGAGTTTTGGAAATACCAATCTCATCAATATTCCTACCAGACCAGATGGACGTACTTTTACGTATATTGGTGCGCTGACAGGTTTTTATTTTCAAGCCTATGGAGCTGATTGCTTGTATCTGTTTTATGATCGGAATTTGAAAAAAGCGGTGGTTTGTTTTGAGTATACGTAGAACATATCTTTTAACAGTCAAAGTAGAGTGAATGTACCCTACGTAATATGTACTAGCTAGTGCTATGAAATGAAAGGCTGTCGGGGGGACTATCGGCAGCCTTTTCGTGCTTCAGGGCATTTCGTTAGCGCATGTATTACCTCAAAATCGTGCAGAATAATAACTAGTAATCGAGATCAATACTAAACTTCTTTCATAGGAATGAAATCTATCAGGTAATCCTTTGAGCATAATAAAATACCATTAATCAATCCATTATTTTTTATTGTTATTTACAGAAATATACAGAAGGGTTAAAATTAATAAAAAATGCTACGTTCTATTAATATAGGAAGGGGATTCATATGGTCGACAGTAAAACTACCCAAACAATCGGGGAGCTGATAAGAGCAAAAAGAACAGAGCTAGGCATCAGTTTATCAGAGGTATCCAGAGTGACTGGGGTTAGTAAGGGGGTTATTTCCAAAATAGAAAGTGGTGAGACGAAGCGTCCAGAGTTACGAACCTTAAAACCAATCGCAGATGTTTTAGAAATCCCTTACGAGGAGATCATTGAATGTTGTATTGAAATGGAACAACGAGTGAGTGTGCTGGATTTATTTTTATCAGAATCCATTGAAATTTCCAACCTTTCCTTAATCACAAAAGTGGCGAATAAACTTCTTGAGTCTCCTCAGGAGGATACATATACACTATTAGAACATTTGTACCAGCTTGCGAATAAGAACATGAATACGGACATTCGGTTAACCCTCTATAATATCATTATTACCTACGCCAGAGGCCATGGAGTACCCATGTATATTGCAAAAGGATTATATCAAAAATACTTAATTGAAAGAGAAGATTTGAAACGTTTGGAAGAATCGTTTAAAGTAGGAGAAGAATCATTATATTATGTTGATTTTTTATCTGATGAAGAGAAAATAACTTTTTATTTTAGAATGACATTGCATGCTCATAACACGAAGAAATTTGCAGAGTGCATCGAGTTATGTAAGTTGGGCCTGAAGGAAGGAACCCCGGGAACAGAATTAAAGGCGAGAGCACACTTAGCAATGATTAACTCTCTGTTATTTTTAGAAAATTATGATGAAGTAGAACATCATTTGGATGTTTTCGAGCAATACCAGTATCATTTTGTCCCGGATGCTACGAAAATTACTCGTGCTATTGTGAAAGCAAAAACGAAGCAGTTTGATGCAGCGATTCCCATGTTAAAGGATTGTCTAGCTGAGGTTAGCAAGGACCTTAAAATACATGTGGCGAATGAACTATTTGATGTATATTTTCAAACGAGAGACATGAATTCTATTGAAGAATTGCTGACCCACGAAGAGGAATGTATGCTTCATCATCCTCAAACTCCCTATCAGCATATTTCGATCGGAACATTCTACCAATTCAAAGGGAATTTTATGATGGAAAGCGGATTTCCTGAGCAAGGAAAAGAAAGCTATTTGTTGAGTTTAGGTACATTTAAAAAAGTGAATGCCTATCAGGAATTAACGGAGTGTATGAAACATATTTTTGAATATTTTGCAATAAATTTAATGTCAGTAGATATTGAATATGTAAAAAGATTAAATGAAGTGTATAATGGGGCTGTAAGAAAAAAATGGTAACTAGAGGAGGAAAATGGAGTGAAAAAGACGGTTGCTGCAACGGTATTATCCTTAACTTTATTAGTAGCAATGAATGTGGTTCCTTTACACAAAACAACGGGCTCAAACATAACTGCTTTAAAAGTTATTCCAACTGTAGTTGATCCTGGCCATTAATATGATGAATTTTCGATAAGAGCGCTATCGTCATGATGCGCTCTTTTTTATTGATCAAAAAATCATGTCATCACGCAGTATCTCTCGTCCTCTCGAAAGTAAGGTCTTTGCCTGCGGAGATGGTATAATGCGAAGAAGAGATAAGAAGCGGGTGAAAATATGGAAGAGATTCGGGTACTTATTGTCGATGATGAAAAAGAAATTAGAGATTTACTACGCAAATATCTGGAAAGAGAGTTATATCAGGTTGATGTGGCAGTAAATGGAGAAGAAGCTCTTCAGATGTTTGAAAAAAAGAAATATAACCTCATGATCTTAGATGTAATGATGCCCAAGATTGATGGTATCGAGGTATGCAGAAGGCTTCGAAATAAAACGAACATTCCTATTCTCATGCTCACTGCTAAGGATCATGAGATTGATAAAATTTTGGGTCTGAGTATGGGAGCAGATGATTATATTACCAAGCCCTTTAGTATAAATGAAGTGGTGGCTAGAGTTAAGGCTATTATGAGAAGATTTCTAATACTAGGGAGCGATGATCGTTCTCATGAAAACACATTAATAACGTTTAAAGGCATTACAATTGATCTTAAAAAATATACCGTACATCTAGCTGGAGAAAAGATAAGCTTAACAGCCAAGGAATTTGAACTACTGAAATTTTTTGCATCCCATCCTGAACAGGTTTTTACGAAGACACAGCTCTTTCGTCAGGTTTGGAATAGTGAATACGTAGAAGATGACAATACGGTTATGGTACATATTCGAAAGCTTAGAATGAAAATAGAAGCTAATCCATCCGAACCAAAGTATATTCAGACCGTTTGGGGAATTGGATATAAGTTTGTAGGTGAAAAAAATGAGATATGACAAAATAACCTTCCTTCTTCTCCTTCAGCTCATCATCATGACATGCTTTCTATTTATAGATGTAAAGGGTCTAACTGAAGGCTTCCTGAGAGGTGGGTTATTTACTGTTTTAATTGTGATAACAGGATTTCTTATTGTTATAAGGCTCGAATTCCTGACGAAAGTAAAGAGGATGATTGCGGAGCTAAGACGTGCGACTCATGGAAATTTCCAGACAAGATTATTGGCTAATGAGGATTACTTATTTAATGAAATGATCTTTGGCATGAATGAATTAATTGACCAGCTAGAAAAAGTTCAAGTTCAGGCGATAAAATCAAAAGCAGCCAGAAGAAGTCTTTTATCTAGTATTTCACATGATATTCGTACTCCTCTTACTTCTATGATTGGATATGTTGATGCTCTAAAGGATAATGTGGCTACTTCAGACAAGGAGAGACGAGAATATCTGGAGATCATTTCAAAAAAATCGAGCGGTTTGAAACATGTCATTGATGAAATGTTCCATATGGCGAAATTAGATGCGGATGAAATCCCTTTACAGTTAGAATTGCTCGACTTTGCTGAAATGGTTAGGGAATCATTAATTGAATTTTTGCCTGAGCTAAAAAAATATCAGATGGAGCTGAAGGTCTGCATTCCTGAAGAGAAGTGCCTGATCGTGGCTGATCGTCTGAGTCTGTTACGAATTATGAATAATATGATCAAAAATGCTGTGCAGTATGGGAAAAAGGGGAAAGTGCTAGGCGTTGAATTGACTGAGACCGACAAAGAGTACCAATTGTCTATATGGGACAAGGGTCCGGGGATTTCTAGAGAAGACGTACCTCATGTATTTGATAGGATGTATCGTACAGATCGCGCGAGAAACTCGTTACATGGGGGTAGTGGACTAGGTTTGGCTATAGCTAAGAGCCTTGTAGAAAAGCATTCAGGAAAGATATGGGTCGAGAGTGAGCCGGAAATAAAAACGACCTTTGGCTTTTCTATTCCCAAGCAAAAGAATGGAATCGAATTTAAGAATTAATTAAGAACTAATTAAGAGGCAATTAAATTCGTCTGCTTATCATGAAACTATGAACGCTAGTGATAATCGTTTAATAGCAGGGGGACAACATGAGTGTAATCATTAAAACCACGGATTTAACAAAGGCATATGGTACGCAGAGCGTTGTAACTAACCTTGAGATGAATGTAGGGCAGGGACAGATTTATGGTTTTCTCGGTCAGAATGGTGCAGGAAAGACGACTACCATTCGTATGCTGTTAGGCTTAATAAAACCCACCCGGGGTACGATTGAAATATTCGGGGAGAATTTACTGAAAAAAAAGAAAGAGATTTTAAGAAGAATAGGTTCTATTGTGGAGTCCTCAGGATTCTATGAAAACTTAACAGCTAGAGAAAATCTGTTTATTAATGCAAAGCTCATGGGTGTTCATAAGAAAAATGCAATAGAGGAAGCCTTAGAGATCGTTGGACTTCAACATGAGACGAAAAAGCTGGTCGGTAAATACTCATTGGGAATGAAGCAGCGTTTAGGGATTGCTAGAGCCATTCTGCATCATCCTGAGCTGTTACTATTAGACGAACCAACCAATGGTTTAGACCCGATTGGCATTAAAGAGATACGAAGACTGATTAAATCTCTAGCCCAAGAAAGAAATATAACGATTTTGATTTCAAGTCATATTTTATCAGAAGTAGAACAACTGGCAGATCAGATCGGAATTATTCATGAGGGGAGGCTGCTTGAGGAAATCTCCTTTGAGGAGCTTAGAGTTAGAAATCGGAAATACCTTGAGTTCCAGGTATCTAACGATAACAAAGCAGCTATGCTGATGGAGGATCAGCTTCAAATATCTGATTACCGGGTGCACGAAGACGGAATTATCAGGGTGTATTCACACTTTGGCCAACAGGGGAAGATTAACAGATTGTTTGTAGAGAATGGTATTGAAGTAAGTAAGATTACGATGAGCGAAGATAAGCTAGAGGATTACTTCACGAAGTTAATTGGAGGTGGGACTATTGGGTAATTTGCTTTATGTTGAACTTCTAAAGCTTAAGAGAGCGAAAATGTTTTTTGTCAGCATGATAGGAGCGGCTTCAGCTCCGATTATGGTATTTATCGGATTTTTAAATATGAAGATGAAAAATCCTAATGCATCTGTTGAATTTCAAGCAGCCTTTTACAATACGAATTTGTATACACTTCTGCTCATAGGAACACTTCTGTATGGAGTGATTACTGCTTACCTTTTTAATCGGGAGTATGTGGAAGATACATTAAAAAACCTGCTAACCATCCCCGTATCGAGAACTAGCTTTATTCTAAGCAAATTAGTTTTACTGTTGATTTGGATTTTACTATTAACAATAATGACTTGGGGACTGACCTTGATTTTAGGATGTATTGGACAGTTTGAAGGTTTAAGTACCGCTTTATTAATACAATCCTTTTCACAATATATCATGGGTGGATTTCTACTGTTTCTGTTGTCAACTCCAACTATGCTTGTAACCTTTCTGTTCAAAAATTATGTTCCTACAATTATATTTACTGCCATTATCACGATGGCAAACGTCGCACTTGCAAATTCAGAATATCGGGTATTGTTTCCTTATTCAGCGGTACATGAAGTGGCTATCAATCGGTTTGTTGCTGAATATGCTCCCGTATACTCCTATATATCTATTTTGCTTACATCGATTCTTGGATTCATTATAACCACGGTGTATTTTAACAAGATGGATGTTCATTGATTATCGTCTCTCTCTTGCTGTGCTATTATAGCTATTTTAAATAGGAGGAATGCCAAAAATGAGTGTTTCTGAGTTAAACATTGATGTTTTTCGAGCCATTAATGATTTAGGGAAACAGTATGCTGTTTTAAATCCAGGTGTGGTTTTTATTGCAGAATATATGGTGTATTTTTTAGGATTGGGTTTACTCGTCTATTGGTTTACTCGCAACCACAGAAATCGAATGATGGT
Organism: Brevibacillus sp. SKDU10; assembly: GCF_001645205.1. Classification (NCBI taxonomy): domain Bacteria; kingdom Bacillati; phylum Bacillota; class Bacilli; order Caryophanales; family Paenibacillaceae; genus Brevibacillus; species Brevibacillus sp. SKDU10. Next base: position 22,801 of record NZ_LSSO01000181.1, read on the forward strand.
CATTCAAGCGGTGATTACCTTCATCCTTGCTGAAATCCTTGGAAAATTAGCGGGACTGTTCTATTCGCATTATCAGCCATTTGCGGTACTTGAGGATGTCAATCAGCTCGTTGAACATGCGATCGATAATTCGTTTCCAAGTGATCATTCGATCTTGTTTTTTTCCATCTGTGCTTCTTTTTGGCTTATGCGTAAAAAAGAAGGCTGGCTATGGCTTGTCCTCGCTGTATTTGTAGGACTCTCTCGTGTTTGGGTAGGTGTTCATTATCCAGTTGATGTCATAATAGGGGCATTATTAGGCATTGTCTCAGCCTTGTTTGTGTATTGGGCTGTGCCAAGGCTTGCTTTTATACAACGGCTACTTGCACTTTATGAAAAGATAGAACAACAATTCTTGCCGGCCAAAAACAAATCCAAGAATTTTTAAGCAAAAAACCGCGGAGCTAATCCCGCGGTTTTTTTATGGAAATGGAGGCGGTTTACTGAGAATTATGGCTTATTGTCGAATAATGGCACAATTTGTCATACGTTTCAACATTTTCAATTGATATCTTCTTAGCGGAACATTCTTTAGAATAAAAAGATAAAACAGAAAATACCTTATTTATCACAGGAAGTATTGTGTAGCATGTATGTAAAAATTAACGGAATGCGAAACTCACAAGACAGAATGGAGGATTTCAAGATGGCACTCGTATGGGCAGATGAACCTACAGGTGGGAATAAAACTTCCCAGAAATCAAAAGAGCATGAAAAAAGAGAGGTCCCTTCCGCCGACCAAAGCCAAGGAACATCTCTTCGTTTTAAACAAAAAACGCTCTCTTATCTTAGTGTAAGGGACAGACAAGCACCAAGGCAACAGAGTAGCACAGAATTTCCTAAAAAAGGTAAAGGTGTTGCAGGGAGTATGTGGGCATATTTTTAAACAAATAAAGAGCATGAGGTAAGTCTGCATCTAAATGCTAAATGGTGATCCTAGTTGCTGCAAGGCAAGACAAGCCTGAAAAGATAAAACACGAAAATGCATACAGGTAAAATTGAAATGGATGTATGTGATAAAACCAGTACAGGTCAGGTTGTCCGAAAGCAACGGTAACAATTTAATAGGGAGCAGTGGCCGCCTAGCAGCGGCCTTTTTTGATGCCGATAAATGAAACTAAGGATTCATGATTTTAGGTTTGTACTTCTCAAATAAGAATAGGCTTCAGGTCATTACGGACAGCAGATTGTCTGCATAGATTATAGAAAAATGCCAACAGGCGGAAAGGAAAAAAAACATGGCTGAGCCATTTTTGGGTGAAATCCGTTTGTTCGGATTTACATTTGCTCCTGAAGGATGGGCATTTTGTGACGGACAATTACTCCCGATTAACCAGAATCAAGCATTGTTTGCTTTGCTAGGGACAACATACGGCGGTAATGGCAGTACAACCTTTGCATTGCCTGATTTAAGAGGAAGGATAGCAATCCATCGATCAGTCAGCTTTCCGATGGGGCTGACTGGAGGAGAAGTAACTCATACGTTAACTGTTGATGAAATGCCTACCCATACGCATCAGGCCTTGGGGAGTATATCTGCCGCTAATACAGTTTTGCCAGCTAATAGTGTTTGGGCTGTGACGGACAATCCAGCCTACAATCAATCTGCTAATACCTCAATGAGTCCTGTAGGAATTAGCTCTACTGGAGGCAGTCAGCCACACAATAATATGCAGCCATTTCTTGTGCTTAATTATTGTATAGCGTTACAGGGAATTTTTCCGCCGAGGCCGTAGCACATTACTATTTTTGAGATGCGTATCGTAAGTCTTCATTAAGCGGAATTTTCCTCCAACTATTATCGACCGTAGGAAAGGAGGGATGTTCAACGTGTCCAAATATAAGCGCAAATACTATCTTCGTAAAAAAAAATGCCAGCTTATATGCTTAGTTTGCAGATTAAAGAGAAAAATTCATAGATTAGAAAAAGAAATAATGAGGCTAGGAAAACAAGGGGCGACGGGAGCAACCGGACCGACAGGAGCAACGGGGACGACAGGAGCCACGGGGACGACAGGAGC
>NZ_LSSO01000182.1:0-1137 GCF_001645205.1 Brevibacillus sp. SKDU10
CACGATGTCTGGACGCACTTGGCGGATATGGCGAATCAAGCGTTCATAGGTGTGTTGTTCACCCCATTTTTCTAAGGTTTCATCAGGACTTTTGGAGAAGCCAAAGTCATAAATCGGATCATTGATTTGTTCACTGAGATTGATTAGATTTACGTTGCTAATTTTGGATGCCTCTTGTAATTCCCGCGTACGAATGATTCCTAACGAATTGCCAAGCTCGTCGCCAATCTCATTCTGCCCACCTTCTCCACGATTAGCGATTAGGCTGGTTGTCTCTATTCCTCTGCCTAAACTAAGATAGGCAAGCGTAGCACTGTGCTCGTCATCTGGATGTGCGCCAGTATTCATCGCGCTAGCCACTGTAGTTAACGGCAGAATTGCTTTCCATAAGTCAACAATCCCCCGATCGGCATGGACGGTCTGTACAGCAGACAGCATTACGAATGAGGTAATCACAGCTAGGCTGGTGAGTCCTGCACACCATGTAACGAACGTTCGATGAGATAGCATTCTTTTTCTCACTGGATTTCCCCCCTTATATGAGGTCATGCTTATTGAAAAGAAACACGCTAAGGATGCTTTTTCATGAAAGCCTAGGTGGACTTCCATTCTTCAAAACTGCCTCCTATTGGCTATTATTGCTTCCCATCCGTCTCCTTAGCCCTAAACTGCTGAGCCAGCTTGATCCTTCGTCCATTTTGTAGTAAGAAACAAAACGATGATAATGAACACGATCTGCAAAACACCATATGCGCAAGCTGTACCAAATTCAAAAGAATACATGCGCTTATATATCTCTACAGAAATTGGCGTGCTGTTGGTCGTAAACAGCAGGATAGAAGCCACAAATTCCCCGATTCCTTGCACAAAGGCAAGTAACGTCCCTGCTAAAATACCACGTAACGCCATAGGAAATACGACACGTCGAAAGCTATACCACCAGGAAGCTCCCAGATTACGTGCCGCTTCCTCTACTGAATGATCCGTCTGCATCAATGTAGCTGAAGTAGATCGAAAGACTAACGGCAGGTGACGTACAAAATAAGCCAAGGGTAAAATCCAGATCGTTCCCACCAAAACCTGATTAAACCCAAATAGATGCGGCTGGCTAAAAGCAGCCAGTAGGTTAACACCCAC
>NZ_LSSO01000183.1:0-2533 GCF_001645205.1 Brevibacillus sp. SKDU10
GACGTACAAAATAAGCCAAGGGTAAAATCCAGATCGTTCCCACCAAAACCTGATTAAACCCAAATAGATGCGGCTGGCTAAAAGCAGCCAGTAGGTTAACACCCACCACGGTGCCAGGCAATGCCCATGGAAGCATAATCAGGATATCAAGTAAAGCTTTCCCTCTGAATTTCAGACGAATCATAGCATAAGCTGCCGCTACTCCAAAGATGGCATTGCCAAGGGTAGCAAAAAAACTCATCTCAAAGCTAGTAAAAATCGGCCTCCATGTCTTACTATCTGTAAACAAGTCAAGATAATGAGAAAACGTATAAGCTGGCGGTAAAATCTGCACTGTCCAGCTAGCATCTACTGAGAAGGACAAGAGCACAATCACAAGGATCGGCAGCAGAAGAATAACAACACCAATCGTAGAGAGCACCATTGCTGTATACCGACCTGCCTTACTTTTGACCTCTGTACGATGTACGCTAATCCCTTTGCTCTGATTCTGATAATTACGCACACCTTGATACCAGCGCATCAATAACAAAAACAAGATTGAGACGATCGATAATATCGTAGATTGTGTTGCTGCCATCTCTAGATTGCCGTTGGTGCGAGATAAATAGATTTGCATCGTCATAGTGCGATCAATTCCAAAGATAAGCGGAGCCGTATAGGAGGCCATCGCAATCATAAATACCAGCAAGGATGACGCTACAATGGCTGGCGTTAGCATAGGCAAAATGATACGCTTCCAGACGACGAATCGAGTAGCGCCAAGATTGGCTGCTGCTTCTTCAAGAGAAGGATCTAATCCTTTCAATGCAGCCGTGATTGTCATGTAAAAATACGTGTACATCGTAAAAGTATGAACAAGCAGTACGCCCCAAATGCCTTTTAGTGAAAAAGGAACCTGCTGAAGCTGAAAGAATGCTTGTAAGCCTCGGGGAATAATTCCACTTTCTCCATATAAAAAAGTAAAGGAAAGCACCCCAATTAAAGGGGGGAGTGCCATCGGAACCATGGCTAATACAGACAGAATTTTACGCCCTGGAAAGTCATAGCGTTCTAATAAAAATGCTAGACTTACTCCTACGATGCCACATGTAACCACACTAAGCACCGAGATGTATAAGCTGGTCCAAAGAGCTTCCAGATTTGCCGTATGCTCCAAGCTAAAAAAATGAGTATAATTAGCAAGTGTAAACTGTTTATCTATTCTCATACTTTGCAAAAAGGTCTGTCCTAACGGATAAATAACATAGGCTAGCAAGATAAGAAATAAAGGAGAAACTAGCACATAGACAAAAGAGTTGGAGTTCAAAAGCTTAAGGTAGCGATGTGCAGTGGTTTGGGGTATATGCTCAGTTTGCGATGCTTTCGGTCGAGTATTCATCTAGTACCTCCCCTATCCGTCCAGAAAACTAAGTGAAAAGCTGAAACGCTTGCTCTCGGAGCCTTTAAAACGGCACGATTCCATTAGTCAGGCTCTCTTTTAGAAATAAAATAAACATTAGCTTTCGGAATAAATAAGGTAACCATCTCTTTGCGCTGTTTGATTGGATTGCCCGCATGGATAGACAAGACTCTCAAAGTTTGTTTATCACCGACTTTACAAACATATGTCACACTAGCCCCAGTAAATTCAGAGAGGCCGATTTGACCATGCAATTGGTTCGGTTCGTAGACATCTTGTTGTTCAGGATTGATATCCCGAACCCTTTGCTGATCATTTACAATCTGTACAGCTTCTGGACGAATACAGAGAGATACCTTGGCACCCACTTTGATACCCTCGCTATTTGATGAATAGTCTCGATACCCTGTTACAAGTAAATCAGGCTCTACTTGTACAGTAGCTTCCTCTCCATTTATCTGTACAACCTCGCCTTCCCATACATTTGTTTCTCCGATAAAAGAAGCCACAAACGGAGTAGACGGTCGATTATAAATATCTTCAGGTGCACCAATCTGTTGCACTTCTCCATTTTGCATCACCATGATGCGATCGGACATCGACATTGCTTCAGCCTGATCATGGGTCACATAGATGGTGGTAATACCCAGTTCCAATTGCAGCCGTTTTATCTCGATACGTGTCTCTTCTCGCAACTTCGCATCCAAATTGGATAATGGTTCGTCTAATAATAGAATGGAGGGTTCTATAACTAATGCTCTTGCCAGAGCCACACGCTGTTGTTGTCCCCCGGATAATTGATCCATTCGCCTATTTCCATATCCGTTCAGACGTAGGAGTCTCTGTGTCTGCTCTACTTTGTCTTTGATCTGCGCTTTAGCAAGCTTGCGTACCTGCAAACCAAAGGCTATATTTTCAAACACTGTCATATGAGGGAAAAGAGCATAATTTTGAAACACCATACCTGTATTTCGTTTGTGTGGCGGAACGTATGTCATATCAGCATTCCTAAATAAAATACGCCCCTTGGTGGGATAGTAAAAACCCGCGATCATGCGTAAAATAGTAGTTTTCCCGCATCCGCTTGGTCCAAGAAATGTGAAAAATTCCCCCTGTTTAATCTCAATGTGA